>NZ_CP095076.1 GCF_022921115.1 Halobacillus amylolyticus
CAAAAGTATCCCGGGATTAGCCGAGGAGTCTTTGTCAAATCGAAATTAGAAGGGAACGGGGTCTATAACCAAGATCTAACAAACCGTGCTATGTTGTTAGAGTTTGGCGGCGTTGAGAATAATTTAAACGAACTTTATAATTCGATTGAAGCCTTTGCTGAGATTTTTTCCACCTATTATCGGGGGATGCAGAGAAGGTAAATGCGAATTAATGTTACCACTAAAATGAACTATGCCCGGACCGGGGATCCTGAATAAAACCATTTGCTCTAATTCTGCAACAAGATAACAAATGCGTAATCTCCACCTCTAGTACTTCCATACACTGAGGTGGAGGTTCATGTTAAATAGTGTATTAATGGTATGTGTAGGTGACTGTTTTATTCGGCTTTGGCGGGTTTGGATGGGGCAGATTCAGTTCCATCCAAATATACAGTTGTTACATAATAAGTGTATTTCGATGCTTCAGGATCGGTGTACGTTTTGCGTTCGTGTTCGGAAATGCTTGCGACTTTTTCGAAGTCTTCTCCGTTTTTACTGCGGTATACGCGGTAACCTGCTATACCATCAACACGTACGGCATGCCATGTGATGAAGGTTCCATTTACTTCGACATTGGTTGGTGCTTTAATGTCATAGTCTGTATCTTTTTGCGGTTTTTCTTCACCTTTCTCTTCGCCAAGTGATGATTTCAGCTCAGAATAAACGACGAGACGATCCAGATACGTTCTTTTTTCATAGTTAAAGACCCCTGTGCAGGTGATCAAATTAAGCCTTTTCTTGTCTGTTTTTCCGAAGATCTCTTTAATAGGTGCTTCGTCCGCTGGATAGCTTTCCAGCTTCTGGACCACGTAGATCAGCTCTTTGCCTTCTTCGTTTGTGACGATAATTTCGTCGCCTTTTTGCAGATCTTTCAGGTAGTAGAATACAGCTGGACCTGATTGGTTATCAACGTGTCCGGCGACAACGGAATTTCCTGTATTGCCTGGTTTCGTTCCTGGCTCAAACCAGCCTACGGTTGTATCATCTTTCGGTACGCCCATCTGTCCGTTATCGAGCACGCCTACTTTAGTAACAGGTGCGTCGATATCGACACTAGGGACCTTCAAATTGGTAGGGACAATTCCGTTGTTTTGGTCTGGTGTTTCCGTTTCGAAATCAACATCTTTAATAGCCCCTGATTCATCAATGACGGTAAATTCTTTTGATTTTAATGAGAGATCAGAAGCCTCATTTCCTGAAGGCTCGTTCTTGTTTGCCTTCTCTGGAGCTGGATTATAGTGAGAGGTAAAATTTGCCCACACATTTGAGTTGTACCCTGCAAGCAAGAGAGCTGCCAAGCCTACAATTGTAAAATACGTTCTCCACTTCATATTCATCACCTTTTCTGGCGTCAAGGTCCTACATATCAAACATACACTTAAATCTTTCGCGGAAATTCTGGGATACTTTTTCCCCAACTGCATAATGATCAAATATCTTTAATGCTACCTTGTTCGCATGGCTAACATTTCCCATTTTCCTTTAAGGTATTGATCTGCCTTGTGTTACTTAGCTATCGTAATAGGATGACAATTGGATCACTTTTTGATGCTTGATTTTTAAATCAAAGTTTTAACGTAGAATGTGATATCTACGCTATTCCAGCCCTTTACTTATCAATAAATATAATGTGACAAAGAGTTGTACTACCTCCGAATGGGATGATTGAAGATTGGAGGTACTAAAAAGGCCTTCCATTAATAATTAAAGAAGCATTTGTCTTCTAAATAGTAAATAACGACAAATGCTTCTTCTTCATCAAATACTCTCTGAGGATTGAAAATAGCCAAATAAGAGAAGGAATGTGGGGGATTACAAGTCCCTCCCTTTAAACTTTGGTCGCTACTAAAAAGTATTTAAAAGAATAAATTGTTACATTAAGACCATCCTATAAATAAAACAAAACTTTGGATGGTGAATATTTTGGATTTTTTAAAGGAATTGACTGAATCTGATGGCGCTCCCGGTTATGAAGGTGACATTCGGCTATGATGAAACGGAAAATTGAAGAGAATGGAGCAGAGCTTATTAATGATCATCTGGGCAGCATTCTCGGCAAAAAAAGAGGATCATCTTCTGAACCTAAAATAATGTTGGCCGGTCACATGGATGAAGTCGCTTTTATGGTAAAAGGCATTACGAAAGATGGATATTTGCGTATGTCACCGCTTGGCGGGTGGTGGGAGCAAGTACTATTGGCACAACGAGTTTCTGTTATTACGGAACGAAAGACTTTTACCGGTGTGATCGGATCGAAACCGCCTCATATTCTCCAACCCGAGGAGAGAAAAAAAGTCTATCCCCTAAAGGAAATGTTTATTGATATCGGTGCACAAGATCATGAACAGGTGAAAAACTGGGGGATTCGCATAGGAGATCCAGTCGTTCCAATTTGTCCTTTTGAATTATTACCAGACAATGACACGATTCTTGCAAAAGCACTGGATAATCGGGTAGGATGCTTTTTGGGAATTGAGGTATTGAAACAACTTCGTGATATGGAGCATCCAAACACAATTTATTCAGGGGCTACTGTACAAGAGGAGGTTGGATTGCGCGGCGCTGCCACGTCACCCTATGTCGTTGAACCGGACCTTGCAATTGCACTGGATGTTGGCGTTGCTCAAGACACCCCTGGGAGCGATGGGAATCCGAAGCTTGGGAAAGGTCCGTTAATATCATTTTTAGACGCCACGATGATACCAAATATTCGATTTCGTAACTTTGTCATCGATACAGCAGAGAAGAACAATATTCCACATCAGATCGATGTAATGACAGGGGGAGGAACGGACGCAGGTAAATTCCATCTATTTAAACAAGGTGTTCCTTCAATGGTGATTGGCGTACCTGCCCGCTATATTCACAGTCATGCTTCAATGGTAAGCAAGCAAGACATTGAAAACTGCGTGAAATTACTCCTAGAGATAGTAAAAAATCTTGATGGAAAAATACTAAAATCAATACTCGATTACTAAAAAAGGGGCTGGCTCTTAAATGAGCAGCCCCTTAAACTTTGATGAAGACTATCGACAGTATCCGACGTATCCAAACGACTATTTGATTAAATGGAACGAGCTTTTTTGCTATATCCATTTTGTATTACTAGTCCTTTCACAATACATACAGGGTCTATTGAAACCATAGGTATAATATGAACTTATACGCGAAAGGAGCTTGCATATGAAGCGTATTTATATTCTAGGATTGTTCAGCATAGCCGTAATGATCCTGCAGGGGTGCCACAGTGTTTAAATACATTTCGATGTCATACTTTACCCCTGATTCAAGAAAAATTTTCGTTTCAAGTCAACAACGACTTATCGGTCGGAATCTTGGGGATGTGTTGCGGTTGGGCGACGCCTGTTCAAAGGAATCGGTGCTCTTAAGAATGTATCTTTTAATGCCTGATAAGAAAACGGAATAAACGGCCAAAAGTAAGGGATGTAAAATGATTTTAAGCTAACAAGGAACAACACCCATAATGTAATGCTTCCAACGTATCCAGTCACACCAAAAGCTGCGGTTGCAAGTAGAAGTGCAAGTCGAAAAATCCTATTGGCAAGGCCTAATTCATAAGTTGGCGTTGCAAACGTAGCGATTGCGACAACAGAAAGATATAAAACGGCTTCGTTCGTGAAAAGCCCAACTGAGACAGCAATTTGTCCGATGATCACAGCAGCAACCAAACCGATTGCAGTTGCCATGGAGGTCGGCGTGTGGATGGTCGCCATTTTTAGAATGTCCATACCCAACTCAATCAAAATTAATTGCACGATTAGAGGTACCACACTGGGTTCTTTCGGGCCGAGATAAGCTAAAGCATCGGGAAGCATATGCTGGTTATCAACAAGTAAAAACCAGACGGGTAATAAAAAAATAGAAATCCAAACCGCTAAATATCGCACTAGACGAAAGTAACTACCGACAACAGGTCTTTGCCGGTATTCTTCGATATGTTGGAGGTGATGCCAATAGGTCGCAGGTGTAATCAGGACGCTTGGAGAACCGTCAATTATTACCAAAACGTGGCCTTCATACAAATAGACTGCGGCTGTATCCGGCCTTTCAGTATAACGCACAGTGGGGTACGGGTTCCAGTAGCGACCGCAAATATACTCTTCAACCGTTTTCTCACCCATTGGTAAGCCGTCAGTATCAATTTTTTCTAATGAATCTTTGATTTGTTTAACCACGCGGGGTCAGCGATATCTTTAATGTAGGAAACACATACATCTGTTTTTGACCGTCTACCAATCGTCATATATGACATTCGAAGGGAAGGGTCTCTAACTCTACGACGAGTGAGTGCGGTATTAAAGACGACGGTTTCAACAAACCCATCGCGCGGGCCCCGAGTCACACGTTCTAAGTCTGGTTCATCAGGCTGCCTTACCGGATACGTTCTTGCATCAATAATGATGATCTTATCGATGCCTTCTACGATAAGTGCGGAAGCACCACTCAACACCCAGAATGCAGCCTTGTCTAAATCATTTTCTGTACTTAATTCAATGTAAGGGAGATGAGTTTTCATAAGATTTATTAATGGATCTGGGTCTAGTTGTTCAGGTTCAAGCCTTGAAAGTAACTTCATCAGGTAATGCAAAATTTCGTCTTTTGCAAAACCGTCGATCAAAAACAACCCCATGTCCTTGCCGGCATAATGTAAATCAAGGTGAATGGAGTCGAAACTTTCTCCGACACCCAACTCATCTCTCATATAGTCAATATTATCTTTGAAATGTTCAAATACCGGTTTTTTCGTTTCTTTACCCATCTATGAAACACCATCCTTATTTAAACAAACATAAATTAAAACACTCCATGCCACCAAGAAGCCTCGGTTCCGACAATATAAGAAGTAACCAGGAGACTGATGTCAGGCCTAGAAGGAACCCGTCTGGCACAAATGGCATTCAGATGATTTACGATAAATGGGGTGATTGATGCGTACCCCATGATAATCTTCTCCGATAGATTAAAGCTTTGTCCTAATTACAGTTCTCCATAAATAGAGAGACTATTATTAACATTTGTTTTCTTATTTACTTTTATTCGACATGTGAATAGCATGCCCCATAATACCTTCTGATGCTTCCATAAGTGGCTCTGGTAAAGTTGGGTGAGCATGAATGGTAAGGCTAATATCTTCTGCTGTAGCCCCGGCTTCGATTGCAAAAACGGCTTCTGCAATGAGAGAGGATACCTCTGGCCCTACCATTTGTACGCCTAACACCATTTTGGTTTTCTTCTCGGCTACAACCTGTACAAACCCATCGGCATCCGAAACAGATAATGCTCTAGCGTTGGCTTGGAACGGAAAACGACTTGTAATCGTTTTGTATCCTTTTTCTTCTGCTTCTTTCTCCGTTAAACCCGTATAGGCTACTTCAGGGTCACTGAATATAACAAATGGCATCGCTTGAAAATCAATCTCGCTATTTTGGCCACTAATTACTTCTGCTGCTATCTTTCCTTCATAGCTAGCCTTATGAGCAAGGAGGTCACCACCAGCACAGTCCCCTATTGCATAGACATGGTCAACGTTTGTC
Source organism: Halobacillus amylolyticus (assembly GCF_022921115.1). Lineage (NCBI taxonomy): Bacteria > Bacillati > Bacillota > Bacilli > Caryophanales > Bacillaceae > Halobacillus > Halobacillus amylolyticus. Next base: position 5,598 of record NZ_CP095076.1, read on the forward strand.
TGGCATTTATTATTTATCTTGATAAATCCTCGATCGTCTAACTTTACTCCGATATTTTCCAGACCAATTCTTCCTGTGTTTGGTTTTCTCCCAATAGAGACTAAGCAATAATCACCTTGAATAGTTTCTTCCTGTCCATCAACTTGAACATAGACATTAACTTCATCTCCTGTATTTTCTCCACCTTGAACTAGAGCATTAGTTATAACAGTAATTCCAAGTTTTTTTAAATGACTTTTTACGGTTTTGGTTAGGATAGGATCCGTCCCGGACAAAATTGTATCTGATCCCTCGAGGATGGTCACTTTTGCCCCAAACTTTGCATAAGCAGTACCCAACTCTAATCCGATATAACCACCACCTACCACAACCAAATGATTGGGTACCTCCTGTAGCATTAATGCCTCAGTCGACGAGATGACTCTCTTTTTGTCAAACGGCATACTTTTTAATTCAACTGGCAAGGAACCTATTGCAAGAATTAAATCTTTGTAGGAATAAATATGTTCTTCGTTCTCTACATTAATTTTTGCAGTATGTGATGCAGTGAGATAGGCTTCCCCACTGATGACCTCCACCCCACTTCCTTCTAACAAGGTTCGAATTCCATTTGTCAGCTTATTTACGATTCCGTTCTTCCACTTCACTACCTCTGGCATTTCTACCTGAACGTCACCCGAAACCCTGATGCCCATCGCATCGGCGTGTTTAATGTGTTTGATTCGTTCAGATGCACTAATTAGAGCCTTTGATGGGATACAGCCGCGATTGAGGCAAACCCCTCCTAGCTCTGCCTTATCGACCAAGACCACCTTTTTTCCTAACTGAGCTGCACGTATAGCCGCCACATAACCTCCAGACCCTGCTCCTATCACTAATAGATCTACATCTTTTTTCACTTCTCCGGTCATCCTCCTTTGATCAAATAAAAAAATTTTATTAATGTCGTATTACTCAAAAATATAGTTCGGTAATATGTACCTTATACAAAACACTTTCTTCTTACTTTCACCTGTTTTTCATTTCTTATTAGGTTAAATAGAAATTTTATAAAGATTAACCTGGTATTTTGATAAAAGGCTTTCCAGAATATAAACGGAAAGCCTCGACTTATTAAATCCACTTAATTATTTTTCATTTACTACTGGACAAGGAAATGCTTTGTAAATCTAATTCGTAAACGGATTAGGTATATCCCTCACAAGTTAACAGAACCCTATATCCAAAACCTTGCTGCAAGAATGGAAGAATTAGCAAAAAAGAGGATGACACTTAGGAAAGCAAGGAATATTCAGAAGAAAAAAACCTGAAGGGAGGTTGCCACTCCTTTCAGGTCACTTATTATAGTATCTAACTCGTAAGGATTTTCATCATGCTCTAGAAGAAGGGTACCTCCCTTCTATTACAATTTGATGCCTTGTTTGGGTTCCGTCACTCCTTTTTTTCTATCCTGCTGCTTCTCATGTTTCAGATCGTTGCCTGTTAAAAACTGATTTAAACTTTGTCGAGCATCTTGGTCTTCATTAAAAAATTGCTGAACCTTATCCATTTTATTTTGAAGCCCTTTATTCTCTTTAGGGGTAGCGTCAGGAATATGCGGATTTACAACGTTAAGCGCATTTTCCCGAGAGCTATCCTGTTTTCAACAACGTTAAGGAAGTTTTAATGGTCTTAAGGAATCACTTGAGACAACTATTTTCGAATCAAAATGGTACTCCCCTAACAGATTAATATGTTCCCATCCTAATGGTGAAATATGGTGTAACAAGTCTTTATTAAAATCGCCCGTCTTGCTTGAGTATTCGGTTGCTTTTGTTAAATGTAGCGTATTCCATACACTTATAGCATTGATCAAAATGTTTAAGGCACTTGCTCTTTGTAGTTGGTGTTGTAAAGTTCGTTCACGAAACTCCCCCTGTTTGCCAAAGAATATAGCTCTGGCAAGTCCGTTCATGGCTTCCCCTTTATTGAGCCCCTTTTGTATTTTCCTTCTTAACGTTTCACTTTGAAGATAATTCAGAATAAATATCGTCTTTTCTATTCTCCCCATTTCACGCAGAGCTGTAGCTAAGCTGTTCTGTCTAGCGTAGGAACCAAGTTTCCCCATAATAAGTGATGCGGTAACAGATCCTTCGCGTATGGAATGTGCTAAGCGCAAGACATCGTCGTAGTTATCTTTTATTACTTTCTCGTTTATTTGGCCACGCATAATGGGTTCTAATTTTGGATAGTCATTTACTTTACCTAGTGTGAACAGCTTCGAATCCGATAAATCCCTGATTCGAGGAGCAAACTTAAAACCTAATATGTGAGTCAAACCAAAGATCTGATCGGTGTAACCTGCTGTATCGGTAAAATGTTCTTCAATATTTAAATCCGTTTCATGATGCAATAGACCATCTAGAACATGAGTGGCATCCCTAGAATTCGTATGGATAATTTTTGTGTAGTAGGAAGAAAACTGATCACTCGTGAACCGATAGATTGTGGTGCCTTTACCCGTTCCATAATGAGGATTAGAGTCAGCATGTAGAGATGAAACACCTAGTTGCATTCTCATCCCATCGGATGAGGAAGTCGTACCATCTCCCCAATAGGAGGACAGGTCTAACTTATGTTGAAAGTTGACTAAAACGGCCTGCGCTTTATTCATAGCATCTTCATGCATTCTCCATTGGGACACATTTGCTAACTGTTTATATGTAATACCGGGTGTTGCTTCTGCCATTTTGCTTAAACCAATATTCAATCCCATCCCTAAAAGGGCAGCCATTATAATAATGGTTTCCTGTTTATCTGGCTTCCGGTTACTTGATGCATGAATAAATTGTTCATGAAATCCGGTGATATGAGCAATATCCATAAGTAAATCTGTTAGTTTTATTCTTGGAAGCATCCGATAAAGGCTAGCACTAAGTTTTTTTGCTTCCTCTGGAACATCCTTTTCTAGCCTTTGAATAGAAAATTTCCCTTTCTCGATCGATACGCCATCTAATTTGTTACTGTTAGCTGACATCCACTTAAGGCTTTCACTTAAACTTTGTTTTCTTTCTTGAATGTAGTCTTCAAATGATAAACTAACCGATAACCTATTATTTTCTTTGGTTTGTGTCCACGAATCTTTTGAAAATAGGTACTCCTCAAAATCCCTATATTGTTTACTTCCCACAATTGATACGTCACCTGCTCGAATGTGTTCTCTTAGTTCCGTTAAAACAGCCATCTCATAATAATGACGATTAATCGTTTCATCTTCATCGTATAAGTGCCTTTTCCAGCGATTTGAAACAAAACTCACAGGTGCATTGTCAGGTACCTTTCGCTTTCCTGTATCATTCATTGTACGTATAACTTCAACGGCTTCCATAAGAGGTTCATTGGATTTGGTAGATTGAAACTCCAGGGCCTTGAGCAGGGTTGGAGTGTATTTTCTAAGAGAATAAAAACGTTTTTGCAACAAATCTAAGTAATCATAATCAGCCGGTCGGGCTAATTCCTGTGCTTCCTCTACGGAAGACACAAAAGTATTCCATTCAATAACAGATTCTAAGACTTCAAATACATCTAATTCTTCGGATTTAGCCTTAATTAATGCTTGTCCTATGTTAGAAAAATGAATAACTTTTTCATTGAGCTTTTTGCCATTTTGTTTTTGGAGCTCTTCTTGAGCCTTTCGCCCTTTGGACAACAGCTTAAGAATTTGCCGATCATGAATCTCAAAAGCTTTATCTGTAAGCTGTTGAATAAGTTGCAATAAATAAACGGTTAAAATGGAATATCGTTTATTCTCCTGAAAATCCCTAAAGGCGTAAGGTTCATACCTAGATCCTAAACGGGATAGCTGTAGTAAACGATTTGAATGTACAGCATGCAGGCTAATGGTTTCCAACTTCATTTCGCGAATATACTCTAGCCTTTCTATAACTTTTAGGAATGTGTCAGGGGAAGGATAACCAGGTGCTTCTTTCAACCAACCTAGAATGGTTTTAGTTTTTCCATGGTCAGAACTAATGATTTCCTCAATTTTCTCCCTTTGCTTATCAGTCAGAGCATTGCTAATTGTATTAAATATCTTCTTTTCAGCCATTGCTCTAGCTTCCCACACCATCCTTTCAAGTGTTGTGATGGCAGGTAAGATAACTTTATTTTTCTTCAAGAACTTCAAGCCTTCGTCTAGTAAATACATGGATTCTCCATTTTCTAAAGCTAACTGATAAAGGTGTTTAAACGTTCTGCGATATTCTTTCAAGGTAAAAGTTACAAATTCATATTTGGTGCGGATTTCCTTCAAATGATCCCATAGGGTGTTTTCCCTTTGCGGATAACGACTAATCGAAGATGGATCAGCGTTAATCTGATCAGCTATATATGTGAGAACTGATGTGGGAATGTTTTTGATATGTGTATATGACCATCCCGGATGCCGGAGAACGGCCAATTGTATTGCAAATCCCAGTCTATTTTCATCCCTTCTACGCTTGTTAATCAGTTCAAGATCCGATTTAGAGAATGTGTAGTAAGTTCCAACTACGAGTTCGTCCTCAGGAACCTGTATAAAGGATTGTCTTTGTTCATTAGTGAGCAATTCTCTCCCTCTAGCAATAGACATTTACTTCACCCATTTCTTAGAATATTCACTTTTCTCTTTCAATTATATCAATAGAGTGTACTCTATTGGAACAAACAAGAATCCGTGATAAAATGCGAGTTAGGGATGTCCCATGAGACTTGTTTCAAAATAGAGGTGGCAAAATGAGAAAAATCGGTTATGTAAGGGTTAGTTCGGTTGATCAGAATCCGGCAAGACAATACAAACAACTCGAAGAAATAGGTATGGATATCATTTTTGAAGAAAAGTTATCCGGAGCTACACAACATCGACCAGAGCTACAAAAAATGTTAGATGACCTTCAGGCAGATGATACGATTTTTGTTACAGACCTTACCCGAATTACACGAAGTACAAGAGATTTATTTGAGTTGGTCGATGACATCAAGCAAAAGAAAGCAAATTTAAAGTCTTTGAAAGATACATGGTTAGATTTATCCGAAGACAATCCATACAGTGAGTTTTTAATGACAGTTATGGGTGGAGTCAATCAATTAGAACGTGATCTCATAAGAATGCGTCAACGCGAAGGAATTACACTTGCCCAAAAAGAAGGCAAATATAGAGGTCGAGTAAAAAAATATCATTCGCAGCATGAAGGCATTAACTATGCTGTGGAGCTTTACAAAGAGGGAAACATGACTGTGAAAAAAATTTGTAAGATTACAAATGTATCAAGGTCAGCTTTGTACAGAAAACTGGCAGAAGATAAGTAAAAGATGCCAACCACACTACAAAGTAAATATTTCCCATAGTGGCCCCTCAATCTACGAATCGTTTCCGTACCCCTAGTACGCTTGACCGTCTAGCCCGACGTATTCGTCGGCTCATCAATGAACAGTATTACCACAACGTCATGGAACACTTACCTCATGAAGAACGCCAACACATCGCAATTGTTACATAAAGACAGTAACCATTTTTACAGTCCGTATAATCGCTTGAAGCAGTTACCCAAGAAACCTAATCTATCCCAAATTAAAGAACAAATTGATCTCTACCATTGGTTGCTGTCATTTGGAGATGCAAACAAATATTTAAAAGGGATCCCTCCCGTGAAAATCAAACATTTTGCCGGTCAAGCGAAAGTCTTGGATGTCCAAGAAATCAAAGATTTTGGCGATGCCAAACGTTATACGCTTGTGTTGTCTTTAATCAACGATGTTCAGATGAAAACCAGGGATAACCTAGCCACGATGCTTATGAAACGCATGGGAAATCTCCACAATTCTGGCAAAGAAGAATTAGAACGGATTCGTAATCAGCAACGGGAAAAGACCGAGCATCTCGTTTCAACATTCACGGAAGTCCTCTATGCTTTGGAGGAGGATAACCATGCCGGAGGTGCCGAGCAAAAAATCAAAGATGTTTTGAAAGCTCGAGGAGATGTACGGACTCTGCTAGATGACTGTGAAGCCGTAGCGTCGTATCATGGTAATAACTATTTGCCACTGATTCTCAAATTCTTTCGGTCTTATCGCTCCACCTTGTTCCGTTTGGCGGAAACCCTGACCCTAACATCGACGAGTCAAGATACCTCTGTTCTCCAAGCCCTGGATTTTATCATGGAGAACTATCATCGAAAAACCAATTGGTTGTCGGATCACGTTGACTTATCTTTTGCGACAGAGCAATGGAAACGAACGATTCGGGTGAAACAAAAGGGTGAGTGGAAAATTCACCGCAGGCATTTGGAGGTTTGTGTCTTTTCATACATCGCCCAGGAACTAAAGACCGGAGACATTTGTGTGCACGGTTCAGAAGCTTATGCTGATTATCGAGACCAATTGTTAAGTTGGGACGAATGCCAACCGATGCTGGAAGATTACTGCAATGAAATGGGCTTTCCCATGAATGGTAAAGGATTTGTGAAACAGTTAGAAGCATGGATGACCCAAAAATCAAAAGAGGTCGACCATTCTTATCCTCAAAAAGAGAACGTTGTAACCATCAGTGACGACGGTCAACCCATCTTGAAAAAACCGCCACGGAAAAAACCCGGTGCGACATTCAAACGCCTGGAAACTTCCATAGAGAAACATATGCCTGAGCATCATGTAATCGATATGCTTGGGAATGTGGATCATTGGGTGAATTGGAGTCGTCACTTTGGTCCTCTTTCGGGTTCTGGACCCAAATTAGAGCGTCCGAAAGAACGATATATCTTGAATACATTTACGCATGGGTGTAATTTGGGACCTAGTCAAGCTGCACGGCATATGCGAGAAAATATCACTCCCAAAACCCTTTCCTTTGTTCATCAACGCCATGTTACGGCTCAGAAATTGGACAAAGCCAATCAAGACATTATCAATGCTTATGCAGCCTTGGATCTTCCTAAGCGATGGGGAACTGGTCAGACAGCTGCAGCCGATGGCACCCAACGTGATACGTATGAGAACAATTTGCTTGCCGAAAATCATATTCGTTATGGAGGATACGGAGGCATTGCTTACCACCATATTTCGGACAACTATATCGCCTTATTTAGCCACTTCATTCCTTGTGGGGTATGGGAAGCCGTCTATATTATTGAAGGCCTTTTAAAGAACGAGTCCGATGTTCAACCGGATACGTTGTTTGCTGATACGCAGGGGCAATCCACCCCGGTATTTGCGCTCAGCTATTTATTAGGCATCAAACTCATGCCCCGCATTCGGAATATCAAGGCTTTAAAATTTTATCGCCCTACGAAAGATACAGCGTTCCAGCATATCAATGCGTTATTTAGCGATGCCATTGATTGGTCCTTAATCGAAACGCATTGGCAAGATCTGATGCGGGTCGTGCTTTCCATTCAATCCGGGAAAATGTCGTCGCCTCTTCTTCTCCGGAAGCTTAGTAATTATAGTCGTAAAAATCGCCTGTATCAAGCCTTCCGTGAACTAGGACGTGTGGTTCGTACAGTTTTCTTATTATTCTATATATCTGATATGGATGTAAGAAAGCAAATTACAGCCGAAACGAACAAAGTCGAAGCTTTTCATGGCTTTTCGCAGTGGCTTTCCTTCGGCGGTCAAGGGATTATCGCTACAAACGATCCGGAACAGCAAGAAAAGATCATGAAGTACAATGAACTGGTATCCAATGCCTTAATCTTTCACAATGTTGTAGATCTTACGAAAGTTTTACGTTTCTTATCGAAGGAGGGTTATGAGGTACACACTGAGGACATCAGACATCTAAGCCCTTACTTAATGAGTCACATTAAAAGGTTCGGAGAATACACGATTAACTTAGAGATAGCGCCTCATCCAGTAGATGGACGTTTGGTATTAGATTAATGGATGGGATTATATCCCATCCTATGTCCTAATTTTACACGTATCTCGGAGTACCCCCTTCAGTAGCAGTCTCATTCTTGATGAAGTGTGAGAGATACTGAAGCCCTTTTTGTAATTGCAAGTTATAGAACAGTTGATGACGTGCCAACCTTTGGCACTAAAGCAATACCCTCACTCGGGCGTGGGGTGGTACAACTATCTCAGGTTGGCCGAAACACCTACTGTTTTCAGAAGGATGATGGAATGGTTGAGAAGAAGGCTTCGAATGTATCCGATGGAAAGAGTGGAAGATGCCAAAGACAAAGGTAAAGAATCTCATAGCACTAGCGTATCCAAAGCCAAAGCTTTTGAATTGGGAAACACAAGAAAAGGCTACTGGCGAATCGCCAGTAGCCCTATCCTCCATCGTACGCTTAATGACCAATATTGGCATCGAATGGGTCTGAAATCATTGATCTAACGTTTGAATTCTATTCAACCGCCGTATACGGGTCCGTACGTACGGTGGTGTGAGAGGTCGGGAGTTAATCACTCCCTCCTACTCGATTAATCTATATAAAGTAAAGTTTTATCCTTTTGACACCATCCTAGTGGTCACAGTGACCGAGGGATCTATAAAACTGAATAATGGACATCGTCTTTCTCTTTTCCAACTGTATCCATATATGTGCGGCCCCACTTGTACATGGATTCTAAAATCGGGATTAACGTTTCACCGTGGTCGGTGAGGGAGTATTCGACTTTCGGTGGTACGACCGGGTAGACTTCCCGGTGAATGAGTTGGTCCTCTTCCAACTCCCGAAGCTGTTTGGTTAGCATTTTTTGTGTAATGGTAGGCAACATCCTTTTTAATTCACCAAATCGTTTGGTCCCTTTTTTCCCTAAATGCCAAAGGATAATCATCTTCCATTTGCCCCCGATTAAAGATAATGTTAGTTCCTTTTCACAGTTGAATTTCTGCTCTAATACTCTAGTCATTTCGTCTCTCTCCAATCGTCATTCGTTCACATAGTATCTTTATAGATACTATGTGCATTGAAAGTGCGTACTATAATCATACTACTCAAGGTTATATAATTGAAACTGAAACAGATTACCATACAATAAGGAGGCTCTTATTACTATGAGTCGATTTACGATCCCACGTGATATTTATTTCGAAGACAATGCCCTGGAAGTGTTACGGTCATTTGAAGGAAAAAAGGCCGCACTTGTTATTGGGGGAGGTTCTGTTAAAAGAAACGGAAACCTTACACAAATTCAAGAACATTTGGGTGCTGCCAATATAGAAACTGAAGTACTGGAAGGGTACAATACGGAGCCCACCGCTAAAATGGTAAAACAAGGGGCAAAAGATCTGGAATCGTTCCAGCCTGATTGGATTATTGGCATCGGAGGCGGCTCCGCCATGGACGCCGCTAAAGCCATCTGGCTCTTTTACGAGTACCCGGACCTTTCATTTGAGGATGCCACCAAGCCTTTTGAACTTCCGCGCCTTCGCACGAAAGCGAAATTTGCCGGGATTCCTACCACAAGCGGAAGCGGTTCTGAGGTTTCCAACCTTTCCGTAGTAGCCGATGAAAATACTAATATTAAATACCCATTGGCTGATTTTGAGTTAACGCCAGATATCGCGATCATCGATCCTGTAATGATCGAAAACCTACCAAAACACATCGCTGCTTACACTGGCATGGACGCATTCACGCACACGATCGAATCTTATGTTGCCAAGCCGCGAACCGTGTACACGGATATCCTTGCTCTTGGCAGTGCAGAAGTGATCAAAGATAACTTGCTTACTTCCTATCAAGGCGACCAAGAAGCAGCCAAGCAGATTCACAGCATTCAAGCTATGGCTGGAATGGCCTTTGCGAACGCAGTGCTAGGAAACGTCCACAGTCTGGCCCATAAAAGTGGCCCGACCTTCGACATTCCGCACGGCTATGCTAATGCGATTTACTTGCCGTATGTGATTCAATTCAACCGAGCCGTAGTTGAAGATCGCTTTGCCGAAATCGCCCGTCGTCTCAGACTAAAAGGGGAAACAGATGCTGAATTGACGGATGCACTTGTGGAGTATATCTACCAATTAAACAAAGATCTCGGCCTTGCCACCACACTTCAGGAATTTGGCGTACCTGAAGAAGATTTCAACGAGCACCTTGACACCATGGCGAAAAATGCAATGGAAGATCCATGCACCGGTACGAACCCGCGTGAAACGTCTGTAGAGCAAATGAAAGACCTCTATAAAGCTGCTTTCTATGGACAGGAAGCATTAGTGAAAGCGTAAATAACAATAGAACAATTAAGAAAAACTGAGCTTAGGGAAGTCACTTAAGCTCAGTTTTTTTCTTAAACAGAAGATTTACTTAGACCGGACCATTCGTTTCCTGTTTTTCTCTCATTTAATTCCCTGAAGCTCAATTATTATTTGCTCTGTTAATTCTAATTCTGGCTTATTATATTCTTCTTCAAGTTTAATACCATTAAAGGGGTACTGCCAACATTTTGACGTTTGACTCACGCAAAGAGAATTCTGACCTAAAAAATTCGATTTCCTGTCTGTTAGAAACCGACATTTAGGTAGCTTCTTTAGTAAAGCTCCGGTGTGCAAAAATATGGAACGATCCAATTAATAGGTGTTTGGGGGCAACTTTAATGTGTTTCCATTAGGTTGGATCTTTTTTGGAAAAATAACGAATAACGAGTTTGACCCACACGCAAAGTGGCCCTTGGATAAGCAAGTCATGGTTATCAAATGTTTAACAATCATAAGGAAGTCATTTTAAAACCGTTATCCTATTAGTTTATATGGATGAATTAACAAGTTAGCATAATTGCGAACCCTAAGCGAAATGGATTTCCACACTGTGTATAGAAGTCTTTTTGTCTGTTATTATTTAGATTATTGGATAATTCAGCTCGTAGCTTGGGTAGCAATAGTATGGTGGTCTCAGTCCAATTTTTGGCATGGGCCAGGAATCTTCCATATAGTCCATCTTTACTTTTTCATTTGAATGGTTTACTAGCAATAGCTTTACTTCTAGATTAAATTCATATCTCAAAATGGTAAACCCCCTCCATTAGGAATGTGTGGATTCTCCCCCATCAACATGAAGAACTTGACCAGTAACAAAACGAGAATCATCAGAAGCAAGATAGACAAAGGTTGGTGCGAGTTCAAAAGGATGGGCAACTCGTTCCATTGGATTAAATGCTCCATATACAGCGACTTGGTCTGACGAGAAACTTGCTGGAATAAGTGGGGTCCAAATTCGGCCGGGGGCGACGGCATTGACTCGGATCCCTTGTTTCACGACATTTTTAGCCAAGGCACGCGTCCAACCAACTATTGCGCCTTTTGTGGCCGTATAATCAATCATTTGCTGCTCACCTACATACGTCACCACTGAAGAAGTGCCAATGATTGAGCTGCCTGGTTTTAAATGAGGAAGCGCTGCTCTTGTTGTGTAAAAATGAGAGTATATATTAACTTTGAAGGTGTCATCGAATTGCTCATCTGTAATGTCAAGCAGACTTAGTTGTTGGAATTGGATACCAACGTGGTTACAAAGAATATCGAGACGTCCAAACGTATTTACTGTTTGTTCTACAATGGAGATACACTGTTGTTTGTCTCGCAAGTCACCAGGCATTAGAAAACAACGTTGTCCGAGTTGTTCAATCCTCGTTTTTGTTCTATTTGCATCCTCATGTTCATCTAAGTATGAAATAGCAACATCTGCGCCTTCTTTAGCAAACGCAATTGCTGCTGCTGCACCAATACCACTGTCACCCCCTGTAATAAGTGCTACTTTTCCTGTTAACTTTTCACTCCCTTCATAGTTCGGGTTTTCGATAATTGGGAGGGGTACCATAAGTTTTTCCACTCCGGGATGGCACAGCTGGCGCTGTTCAGGTAAACTTATCGGAATTTCTTCGTAACGTGTGATTTTCCCATAGTTAGGGTACATGGGATAAGGTTGAGTTTTCATGTTCGCCTTAAACATTTGTTGCATTTGCTTTATTTGGTCTAATTGACGACTTTGATCCTTTTGATCCATGGAAACCTCCTGTAGAAATAATTTTCTTCTATAGAATGTTTATGTTGTTCACTACAAATATAGTACCTGGGGTACCGCCACATGCCCATCAAGCTAACAACGGAAAAACTAGATACGAATCGTGCCTTGTTTCAAAACTAGTGAGAGATGGAAAATTAGGCATGCCAAATAAGCCTATTGAAAATGCGATTTTTTTGTTAGGCAGCTTGTCTATCGTTATACACAACCCCAAGAATATCAAAAACGGTCGTTTTTGTTACAGCGATTACATAACAAATTCTACTTTATAAAAAAGTAGTAAAATTAAAGGCCGCGGTTACTCTATTTCGCAATCGGGCCAGCGCGACAAGTTCCGCTATAAACGTCCCATGACGTGAACTGCGGGGAATCAGATGGATTCCAACTTTACAACCGAGGATGGGAATGACGGAACCATGTTTCCCGAAACTATCCCGTCAATACTCCTGCATGCGTTGTGACTGACAGGTTACAGGGTCTGAAGTACAGGTAGATTAGGCAGAACGAAGGCTGAAGCCACTCCTTCGGAGAAGGTATGCCAACGGATATGCCCAACGGCTGAAAAACTGGATATGGTGAGAATGGTTTCTAAGAAATGAAACTGACGAATAACCGAATATACAGGTCTAGAGTTTGAACATAGGGAAACTTATGTCCCATCCAACGATGGGGTGAGTGGTGTATAGTAAGAATTGGCCCTATGAAACACGCTATACCGGACAAAGGCGGTATCCAGCTCACAGGCTTCCAGGGGACACCTAAGTTCAGTATGTATAGCTAGGTTGTAAGGGACTTGGAAAGCAAGGAACGTTGAAACAAGGACTGTCATCCGAAACGTTTGCCATAAGGCTTATGCCGAAAGACATTTATCCTTGTGAGGGTAGGGGCATGACTGATGAATTTCCTGTAATGGGAATGGAGGAACAGCCCCAAGTCTAATGAAATGAAAAGTTATTTTCCATACGTGCATTGCACCGGTCGGGTAGGAACGTGGGAACATCACTCCTATAGGGGGGATGCCACAGTGCAAGCTTTACGATATTGGGATTATTACGATATGACTAAGACGTTTACTGATTTGTATGATAAGAGTGGGAACCAACAATCTTTTTCACATCTTTACGATGTCATTATATGCAGAGAAAATATATTGCTCGCCTATCGTACTATCAAATCCAATAAAGGTTCCAAAACACCTGGAACTGACGGAAAAACGATAAATGACCTGAAAAAGTGGTCCGAAGAAAAACTGGTGATGAAAATCCGGAGGCAACTGGAAAATTACTGCCCCAAGAAAGTCAGACGAGAATGGATTGATAAAGGTAATGGCAAGCAAAGGCCACTTGGTATACCTTGTATTCTGGATCGAGTCATCCAACAAAGTTTTAAACAGGTACTTGAGCCGATTGCTGAAGCTAAATTTTACAACCACAGTTATGGATTTAGGCCCCTTCGTTCGGCTCACCACGCAATGGCGAGAGTTCAACAGCTTATCAATTTATCTTCTTTTCATTTTGTAGTGGATGTTGATATCAAAGGGTTCTTTGACCATATTAATCATACATTGCTTATAAAGCAACTATGGAACATGGGAATTCAAGACCGAAAGGTATTGGCTTGTATTGGCAGAATGTTGAAAGCTGAAATAGACAATGAAGGAGTGCCCAATGAAGGTGTGCCGCAAGGCGGCATCTTATCAACTTTATTGGCAAACATTGTGCTTAATGACCTTGACCAATGGATTGCTGGACAATGGGAGTTCTTCCCTTTGACTAAACCTTATCAATCCAAAGTTGGCGAAAGATACGCCAAAAAGCGTTCTTCCCTCAAAGAAGGCTACATCGTCCGTTATGCGGACGACTTTAAAATTCTTTGCAAGGATGGAAAAACGGCACAAAAGTGGTATCATGCTGCAAGACTATACCTCAAGGACCGTCTGAATCTTGATATTTCGCCGAAAAAATCGCAAATAGTAAATTTGCGAAAACGGGAGTCAGAGTTTTTAGGATTTACTATCCGTGCCGATAAAAAGGGCAAAAGGCGAGTTGCCCGCACCGGTGTTAAAGAAGATAAAAAGCACAAAATCAAGAAAGAAACGAAGAAACTGGTTCGAAGAATCAAAGCTTCGCCTTCGGCAATGAATGCATTGCTCTTTAACAGTTTTGTTTTAGGAATTCATCAGTATTTCAAAAGGGCTACCAAGGTTAATTTGGAGTTTTCACGTCTTGCCTATGACTTAAGTGCGTTCATCTATAACCATCTTAGACCAGTTGGTAAATATGGTCACCCGTTCCAACCACCACCGACTTATAAAAAGATGTATTATCATAACTTTAAAACATTTAAAATCGCTGGTATTTATCTATTTCCAATCGCGGATGTTAAAACGGTGAAGACCTTAGGATTCACTCCAAAAATGACGCCTTTCACCGAAGAAGGCAGAAACATGATACACAAAAAGTTACGTTCGGACATCCAAAGTGAAATAGGTACACTAATGAAATCCACACTTCCAAACCGAAGTGTGGAATACATGGATAATCGCATCAGTCGGTACAGTATGAAAATGGGGAGATGTGAAATTACAGGCCTAGAATTGCTTGCGACAGATGTCCATTGTCACCATTATGTACCGTTAAGTCTTGGTGGAAGCGACCAATTTAATAACCTTCGTATCCTGCACAAAGGGATACACAAGCTAATTCATGCCACTAATATAAAGATGATTGATGAACTTATACAGGAGTTTCAGCTTACTGGTGATATGATAAATAAGGTTAACCGTTTCCGAAGGAAATGTGAGCTTGAAACGATTTAAAAATCCCAAACAAAAAGTAACGAGGAACTTATGACTTAGTATATTTTGTTAGATGGAACGCGGAGTGCGGGGAAACCTGCACGCTCCGTGTGGAGCAGGGGAAAAGCTGGCGATAACCTCAAAGGCTTACCTATTGCTACGATAATTGAATAATAATTTTAAGGAAAGAGGGATTCCTGATTTCCATTTTGTGTTAAAATGAAGGGACTTCATATTCTCATCAATCCAAAGGAGTGATGGTAATCACATTTTCACTAATATTTGGAGTAGTTGTAGGAACGATTATACTTATGACGTTTGTTTTACCTGCATTTATGGCTGTTAAAAGGAATGAGAAGGGACCAGCACCTCGGAAAATTTCATACGGAGTTTTGGGGCTGTTGGTTATTAATTGGTTGCTTTTCCTAACTGGGTCTTACGCTTTACTACCTATGAACATAGCAGAGCGAATATTTACTCCTGTATGGTTGGTCTTATGTGTGGCGGGAGTATTTGTAGCTGCTTATGAATTTAAAAATAACAAAGGTTTTGCCATACCTGTTGCTGGTTTAACAACCATCAGTTTCTTATTTAGCATTCTTGCTAGCGGAATCTCTAAAATGTAAATTCCATTACCGATCTTGCAGAAACAGTAAGGATTTTGTACAATCCTAATTCAATAGATGGGCGCACTAATTGAATAAGAGCAATGGGAGGGATTTTTGTGAATGAAAGCAATGTTTCTCGAATATTTAAAGCTTTTCTGCTCTCTGGAATATTTCTGTTGATTGTCGGCTGTTCTTCCTCGGATACCTCAAAAACTACATCTCAAGATGAAAACATTACCACCATAGAGACCGTTTTAGAACATCAATTTACGGGACCAGATCAAAAATTAATTGAACTATTGGATGATCCCAATAATCAAACAATCATTGGCAAAGAAGGAGATAATGGATCCTCGGAAACTAAACCAACTGAATTAGATTTATATTTGGAAGAAACTTATAAATCCTATTTTACTGAAGATATGTATGATAAATTTATTGGCAGCTATGCGTTAGGCTACCATACAGCCGCATACAATAACGGCTATCAATTAGAAGTGAAAAATATTGATATTAAACAAAATGATACAACTGAGAATGCTTACGATTTCACTGTGAATGTTCAATATCAAAAGGAAAATAGCCAGGAAATGACCTTCGAAGTAACTGGTAGAGCGCATATTTATGAAGAAGGAAAAATATCTAATATTGACTTTTCTGATGACGACGGCTTATTAGAAGCGTTAAAAACTAAATAGAAGTTCATCCTCTGATATAGGCATAATTCAAGAAACGGGCGCGTTTGTTGAAAATCAAAAGCTTAATTTCTCACTAAAATACTGAGGAATTAAGCTTTTTTTATCTTTTAAAATCCTTAACGTTGTAAATCCGCATTTTCCTGACGTTACCCCAGAAATAAGTGTCCAAGCTTAAGGACTTGCTTATGAAGTTGCGAAGGGACTTTGGTAGCTGTTCCAAAATATTGTTTGACTGTAAAATCAACCCGTAGATATTCGCAGAATATATTGTCATAAAGAACCAGCTTTAAACAATCGGGATGCATTTGTGGAGAAGCCAAGCATTAGCTTTTGATTTAAACTCAGGATTATTTCATTGAAAGTTTCATATTCAATCTGCATATCATAAAGGACATAATACAAACGTAAACATAAACGTTTATGTTTACGTATTTAATATTAACGTACACTTACAATGAGGTTCCTTTTTTACATAGAAACTATATAACTATTTTGAGTGAAGTTGACGACTTTCGATGAAAATTTCACTCTAGCTAAACGAAAACAAACGTTTACGTAAACGTAACATTTACCTGCAATGTAAGAGTTTCATGGAAAAATAAAGCACGTGGAAGTAATATTTCATTTGATTTTGGAAACGTTTTCAAATACTATGGTAGAAGGTTGGACAACATAAGTGGTTGTTAGGGTGTCCGGCGTAGGCGGTGCTGACACCAAAATTGTTAAAGTATCTATCTTTATGATACTAAATAAAGGTATGAGTAGAGAAGGAGAAGTATATACCATTAAGTTCCCAGGGGAGGACACTGACGAGGTATTGCTTACTGCCTTCTCTATTCTGATTATCTTAGCAGAAAGTCTGTTAAGTTGGAAGTTATCTTTTAGAAAAGTTATTAAATTCAATATTTAGTTACCTTGAGCTGGTACCCCATTTAAAATATGCCTTGGCTTTAGTATATAGCAGAAACGTAAACGTTGACTTTAACGTTTGTTTTTTTAATAACAAACACGATCGGTAACGTTCTAATATAACACCTGACGACGAACTACATATCTTATCTATTACTTTCTTAAAGGAAAGACGACGATCATCAAACGAAGTTGTGATAAAGAAGTTATAGGAGGGAATATCAGAAATATTCGAAATGATTTGTGAGACTATCCTATCCATAACCATACTCAAGGCTTAGTCATTGGATAATATTCTTGATTTTCAATTCATAGCATGTAATCTCAGTCCAATCAGACTTATTAAATAATTTTATGATAATACAGAATAGGTCAAATAACAGATGGTACCCATTTTACGATTTCCAATTGGTACCTATTTTTTAATAAAGTATCTGATCTCAAAATTGAACTTTAGAAATGGGGGACATTTGTACATGAAGGAAAGGGGAATAATCCCTTACTACATATGATATATAAGAAGAGGGTATGCAGATATGACTCACAAACGTTTACGTTGACGTTTGTGTTAATTGAGTAAAGAAGGTGCAGTCAGGGTTAACTTCGATTTTCATGTTTTTTAATTATGATTTGTGGTATAATAGCAACTAAAGATACTTATAATAAAAAAGACCGTAGATGGTGGTACATCCACGGTCGAATAATAGAATGGTTCCCTCGAAGGGGGATCGACAAGAGGTAGATATAATCCACCAGAGTCGTCAGCTCAAGGGTGGATTATTTTTTGTGGTTAAAAGACAGTATGGCTACGACCAGTGTGGCGAACGCGATAGCGAACATCAATGCTTCGTATACTGTCATCAGCACCACCCCCTTTCTGCTGGGGATGTATGCCGACCACCCTTGAGATTACCGATTCTATTACTTGCCTATTATACCATGAATAACTGATTATAAGAGATCTAATCTTAATTTTTTTATAACTACAAACGTAAACGTTGATGTTTACGTTTGTTATGATCCTCCTAAAAATTATTATCAAAAACACACTGGTAAACGTAAACGTTTGTGTTATACTTGATTTATTAATTCAAATTAAAGGAGGGTTATTGTGGGAGCAACTATTAGTTTTGGTATCCAAAAGGGTGGAGTAGGGAAAACTACAACCACAGCCATTTCTAGTTTCCTTTTAGCGGAGAAGGGATACAAAGTACTTGCGGTCGATTTTGATAGTCAAGGCAACCTTACCGGGATGCTTACTCAGCAAAACATTTATGACTTTACAGATCATACTGTGTTACAAGCCGTCAAAGAAAAGAACCCTATTCCTTATATACATAAGGTGAGCGACAACTTAGATATCTTACCAGCCGAGGACTTTTTATCTATTCTCCCGCGTTATATTTATCGTGAGAATAAAGGACATCCGGCAATCTTACTAAGGGAAACCCTGGAGGTTGTGAAAGAAGAATACGACTTCATCATGATTGATCTTCCACCAAACTTAGGGGATCATACCATTAACGGCTTGACGGCCTCGGACTATGCAATAGTAATGCTGCAATCCGAACCGTTTTGTTATGATGCCTTAGATCGTTATATGGAATTCCTTCAAGGTGTTCAAGACAATACCAATCCTGACCTGATCTTAGGAGGGATTCTAACCACTATGCTAGATGCTCGAGCCACCATCGACTCTTCTATCTTAGAACAAGCGAAAGATGACTTTGAGGATCTTGTCTTTGAATCTGTTATCCGACGAAAAAGCCGTGTTAAGGAATTTTCTATCGAGGGAATTCAAAATAGGCTGAAAGCTGATCGTATTGCTCTTGAGCCCTATCAGCGTTTTATTGAGGAGTTGATCGAACGTGTCAAAGAAAGACAAGTACAGTAGCCTGTTAAACAAGAAAAATACAAGCGCTATTAAAAATGAAAAACATGTAAATGAAGCTCATAATACTCTCTTTCATCAGGATGATCCAAAAAAGGGGAAATCGAATAACAATCAAAAAAAGAAAAAGTTTGAGGATAAATATAAACGTGCTACCTTCTACATCGAGAATGACATCATTAAACTACTGGATAAACAAGCTGGGAAAGAAAAAGGGGAAAAAACAAGACTTGTGAATGAAGCTCTTCGTCAGTATCTTTCTTAAGGTATGTTGTGACTGCAATCAACCAGCCACAAACGTTTACGTACACGTAAACGTTTGTGGCTTTTTTCGTACATGCAACCCTTTATAGGCGTGAGATCGGAACACAAACGTAAACACTTACGTTTGTGTTCCGATAGGGGAAATTCCTAGATAAGTAATATTAGGAGAGGGGAGGGGATACGTCATCGCTATTACCTATTATTTATTATTAATTTGGGCATCCTATTAACAGGGTGATAAAAATGAAGGCTACTGATATTGAAACCAAAAGATTCGATAAAGCATTAGACGAAATTCTTGAGCTGTTTAATAATCTTGAGAACGATGATCCAATTATTCATTTTGGCGACGATGTCATTAATAACATTGAACGCGCTAAGAAAAAATATGGGCATGATTTAGTTGATGAAAAAATAAATACAGTTGTAAGCGAAATGCTTTCATGGCTTGATCTAGAGGATGCTGATTCTGAGGAGGACCAACAGGACGAGGAAGACGACACCTAACGAAAAGATAAATTCTTATGGTAAATCACCAATTGTAATGTTTTTATTTTACGTTTACGTAAACGTTTACCAGAAATGTGAATATCCTTGCTGAAAACATGCTAATAACTACATTCAAAATACAAAAAAGTAAACATTTACGTTAGTGTAATATTGCATTAATAATAGAAATCCTGCTAAACCACTTTCTTTTCACCCTCACGTTGTTTCTTATCGCTTTCTACGTGTGCTCCGGTATTGAACCTCCAATAAAAACGCTGGAAAGGTCCAGAGCAGCGAAACAAGAAGCTGCTGCGGAATCAAAAGAAAAGAAGAGCTTTTGGGGGCGGTTGTTTGGAAGTGATTAAAAGGTTTCCCCCTGCATGTGCACCCATGCAGGGGTTTTACAATTTTAGAATTCAATTCCTAATATGTGGTCGCTTGCTTTTTGCGCTTTCTGTGATGCACTTACGATTAAGGTTTTATCATTCTTTAATTGGCGCAACCACGATTGAATATAAGAAGCGCTGTTGTCAATAGTGGTATTTTCAATTCCAGTCACCCCACAGAGCATCGATGCGCCAAGCTCTGCAACCAGCTCCTCCTTACTGTAGGTTTGACTTCCAAAATGAATGGGCTGAGTCACGCCTTCCCTCGCTAATCGGCTTTTATGGCCGGTGCTGTGTACGATCTCATGAAATAAGGTGCTGTAATACTTGTTAATGTCTTCAAAATCTTCTTTAGGTGGTACGTTGACTCGATCTTCAAATGGTACGTAATAGGCACCGCCACTTACAAAGCTAAACGACGGAGCGTTGAAATACTCATTTTTGACCTTTTCAGCTTTTTCAATTGGATTATGGACGTAAGTTTCTTTTTTCCGTTTTGGTTCCACTCCTTCCACCTGTGAACCAATTTCAAAGACTCGATAGTACCGCATTAAGGGAACTTTCTTTTCCTTTTCTTCCTCTTCGTCCTCCACCTCGATCATCTTCCAGAAGACCACAATGTGCGATTTCTCCCCTTCTTGATCTTCCCACCAGCTTCCTTGATCTGCTTAAAGGTCGCATACTCACCACCGTCCAGCAGCATGGTATTAATTCCTCTATATGGTTTTTGTGTTTTCCAGTTCACCGCAACTCCATTTTTAAAAGGCTTTTTCCAAGGAACAACTCCTTGTTCCAGCTTTTCAATAATTTGATTTGTAATCATGTCGTAGATTTTTTTGCTCATTGGTTTCCTCTCCCTTGAATGCTTATTTTGCCTTTGGAACTCCGAAACGGAGTAAGTCCCCAAAAGGGGATTATTTTTCCCTTTTGCTAGGGAGAATCTCAAAACACACATAAAAAACCGTCCATACATCATGGAATACCGTAGCGAATGCGAAGGCTATGCCGTGAAAGTGTATTGACGGTTTTTTAATCTTCTTAGCTTCCAAATGGGGAAAGGCATACGGTTCCTGCCCCAGTGGAAGGTTAGAAGATTTGTGCTGTTTTACGATTCGGAGTGCAAAAGGAAAAATAACCATAATAAAAAGCAGGCTTTGCCTGCTATCGATTGATGTATTTGAGTTTGAATGTCGACTCGTTCGGTATGGCCGCAAGGCAAACAGAACAGGAACCTACGGAATGTTGGCGCCAGCCGTACAGTCCGTGGTTATCGGTCTGTTTAGTACCGAAGCGACACGTAGGGAGTGACGAAAAGCGTTTTTTGCTTTGTGATCAATCCCTAGTGCTGTCGTCCGATACCCCCTAATGAATGGGTACTAATACATATACCAGAATGGACATTGGTGTGATGTACAACAGACTCTCGATAGAAATCCAAAAATTATCAGAGGACGGGGCTAATATCATGATTAAAAACAGGTGGTTAGAACAGCCACCTATGGCTCCTGACAGAATTGAATTAGCCCAAAAAAATAATTCATAAATGTTGTCCTCCCTGGCGTTTTGAAGGCAGCAAAAAATTCTGTTCAATCATCGGTCCCAATTAAGGAATAAATAAAAGCCCCGTATTTCTGGGGCTTCTTTGAAAGTGAATTTTGCTTAAGATATATATTCAATAAAAGATGGAATCCTGAGTAATCCCTTCTTTGTGTAATTCCTGTATTTAACTCGACACTTAATCTTTGGTTCTATAAAAATGAAATTTTCGTTTTCCTCCGTAATTAAATCCCTATACCTACTGTATAATTGCTTCTTGGCATCTGGATTCATAAACTCCATAACCCCTACCGGCTTTATTCTGTCCCTTTCTTCAATTCCCAGTAGCAGACCAAACTCACCTTTTCTTGCGCCCATTATGACTGCATCAGTTTGTTGATAGTTGATCACTTTAATCCAATCCTGTGAGCGCTTCTTGATTTGATATTTGGAATCAGCACGCTTATGCACGATTCCTTCTAGACCATTCTGCTTTACGATATCGAAATAAGCTTTCCCATGCCCATGCACCCATTGGACCTTTGTTATATGTTCCTCATTAACAATTAAAGATGCCAGTATTTCCTTCCTCTCTATTAAAGGAAGATGTGCCACTTTCTTTCCCTCATGATAGATGACATCAAATACACAGAATTGAATGGAATGCTCTGATCTACTGGACATGAATCGTTCCATCATGAATTCAAAATCTGGCTTTCCCTCTGTATCGGAAACAACGATCTCTCCATCTAAGACCGTGCCGTCAGGAATATCTATACGCTGAAGTTCGGGAAACTTAGACGTCACTTCATTATTGTGCTGTGTATATAAATGTACCTTATTATTAAACTTAGATAAAATTAATCGGATACCATCTAATTTAAGCTCCGTTATATACCCTTCATCATCGAAAGGACGATCTAACCTCTGTAATAACATTGGTGAGACAAACACCTTTAATCACCTCTGCACAATAGTAGCATAAAAAGGCTGCTTTCTCCGTTTTAAAGGTGTATGTAAAATATTCCCAGGGCGCAAATTTCAATTTCGTACGCTAAGGATTAAAAAGTAGTGGTACTTGCCCCAATCAAAAGATTATGGTCCTCCTCCACTTCCTATAATGGGATGTAGCCAGTACAATACCAATCCCCAAATAATTAATACGGTTGTTGAAAATATGTATAGCCACTTCTCAGACATAAGGATCACTGTTCTCCTTTTTCTTTTTTCTCCTTATTGTTGATCAAAATGGCCATTTTAAACAAATTCCCTTGATTTTAATACAACACAACTCTTAACGTACGTTTAACGCGTTTTTCTGGCGGTACCCCTTAACATTGTAAATCCGTATTTTCCTGACGCTACCCCAATAAAGAAGCAGTTCTTACTTTATAATTGCACACCGTTGATTTAATAAGGTGATTTACATTTGTTATTTTCTTAACATTGTAGCAATAGCAAACCATCAAACGAATGCTACATAATAGTTGACTTTATACAATTATCATTTTAAAATTATTAAATTCTATTAGATAACTCAGTATAGAACGATTTATATTGAATTTATAAAATAAAACAACAGGAATCAGAAACCACTGCACGTTTAGCGATGCCGATAAATGAGTATCAAATCTAGATTTGTGCTTTCAATTAAGTAAAGATTAAAATCGTTAATAAGAATTAGGAGATGATAAGTGGTGATTATACGTGATGTACTAGAAAGTGAATTAGAATATATAAAAAACTTAAGATTAGATGCATATAACGAACATGAACAAAAAGTCCCTAGGGATCATTGGAATGTTCTTAAACAACAAATCTTAACGGAGGAAGATTTACAATCAAATGTCGACCAACTCGTAGCAGAGGTCGAAGGGGAAATAGTAGGGACTGTTGTTTTATTTCCTCCAAAAACAGAATTATATACCGGGTTACTGGATGATGAGTTGGATTATCCAGAAATACGGAAGTTGGCTGTATCGTCAAAATTTCGTGGAAAAGGTGTCGCAAAAGCAATGATTTCTGAGTGTATAAGGCGGACAAAGAACAGAGGCTTTCGGTCAATTGGATTACACACTGCCGATTTTATGGAAAATGCAGTCAAATTATATGAAGGTCTCGGATTTGAACGATTGCCACAATACGACTTCGAACCAGCAGATGATGGAATTATTGTTAAAGCTTTTAGGATTCATATTAAATAAATTTATAAAAAGTAAAACAAGATAGTTGTTACATTTTTTGAAACCGCCGTATTCACGGATAACTCTCTTTTTTTTGCATAAAAAACAAGGGTAAAAATTTCACCCTTGCCATTTGTTATTTATTGCCCTAAGCCAGCAGCTTTTAACGCATCGATGTCGATGCCGTTGTTGCTGATCAACTCCCCATTGATTGCAACGGCTGGAACAGATTTAACACCATATTCTTTCGCTTTTGTTTCACATTCAAGTGTGTCGCATTTTTTATTTAAATCATAAACCACTACTTCGCAATTATCGCAAGCTAAATCTTTTACTTGTTGTACCGCACCTTCACAAACACTACAACCTGCCGTAAATACTTCTACTAATCGTTTAGCCAATTCTAATTCACTCCTTTAAAATTTTTAATAATTGGACATTCACCTTTTGAAATCCCAGAACCGGGACACTTTTCTACCAAGTCTTCAAGCAATGTTTTCATTTGCTGTAAATCATGAATTTTTGCTTCAATCTCTTTCATTTTACTTGTTGCAAAATCGTGCATTTCCTCTGAACGAAACTTTTCATCATTTGAGGCAGCTAAAAGGTTTTTAATTTCTCCTAGAGTAAACCCTAAATCCTTCGTTCGTTTGATGAATTTAATATCTTCCACGACTTCTTGGGGAAATTTTCTGTAACCTGATTCCGTTCGAGTAGGCTCAGAAATTAATCCACGCCTTTCATAATATCGAATGGTTTCAATATTGACGTTTGCTTCTTTTGCTACTTGGCTTATTGTTAATCCTTCCATTTCGTCCCCTCCTCAGTTATTAGTATGTACTCCGTACTATGGTACAGGGTCAAATGGTAACTTTATCCCTTTTTTATCAATAAGGCTTATTCCATTAAATGGCACGTTTTAGTGAGATACCCTTTCAAACATAAAATCCATATACTTATTAATAACGTTGGTTTTTGATAACAATACCCAAAAAGCGAAAAATTTACCTTTTTTTCCAAAAAAGTAATGAACGCCCATATTGCAAGATGAAGTCACGGCCAATTTAACGTTATCAAAAAGGATCGTATAACTACTAAAGAAAAACGCCTAAAACTGCATGAAAAGCGTATATTATGGAAAAGTAAACAAGGTATGCTAAATCTTTTTGATAATACTTAACAACACCCTAAAAGGAGGGGTTTAATGGTACAACTCCACTATTTAAACTATATTAATGGTGAATGGGTTGGCGACGGTTTTAATAAGGTTAAAGTAGTCAATCCTGCAACTGGAGAATACATCGGATCGGTCCCTAATGCTGATGAAGAACATGCCAAACAAGCAATTGAAGCAGCGTCTCAAGCTCTTCCTGAATGGTCTAAGAAGTCAGCAGCTGATCGTGGTGATGTGCTTAGAAAGTATTTTGATCTCATTATGGAGCATGAGGATGAAATCGCTGAAGTTATGACGAAAGAGAATGGCAAGCCGTTAAAAGAATCTAAGGGAGAAGTACAATATGCGGCTTCATTCATAGAATGGTACGCCGAGGAAGGTAAACGCATCTACGGACGGACGGTTCCCGGAAAAAGGGAAAACCACCGTATTAAGGTGATGAAACAACCAGTCGGCGTTGTTGCGGCAATTACACCATGGAACTTTCCAGCAGCTATGATTACAAGGAAACTTGGCCCTGCTCTATCTGCAGGTTGTACGCTTATCGTTAAACCACCTGAAGAAACACCTTTAACATGTATGAAACTAGCAAAATTAGCTGAAGAAGCAGGCATTCCGAAAGGTGTTTTCAATGTCGTGAATGGTAATCCAGAAAAATTCTCAGAAACGGTTATGTCTGATATGCGCGTTCGTAAGTTAACATTCACCGGCTCAACGCCTGTCGGTAAGTTGTTAATAAAACAGAGCGCTGAACAAGTCATGAAACTTTCCCTTGAACTTGGCGGCCATGCACCGGTGATTGTATGTGATGATGCAGATCTTGATAAAACTATTGAAATGCTAATGGCGGCTAAGTTTAGAAATAGTGGCCAAACCTGTATCGCGGCTAACCGCGTTTATGCTCAATCAAGTATTTACGACGAACTTGTTAGACGAATGACCGCCGAAGTTGAAAAGCTTAACGTTGGTAACGGACTAGAAGATGGTATTGATGTCGGTCCTTTAATCAATAAAGAAGGTTTTGAAAAAGCAGGACGCCATGTGGAGGATGCCCAGGAAAAAGGAGCGAGGGTGACCACTGGTGGTGAAGGCCAAGCAGATACAGATAAAGGGACTTACTTTTATAAGCCAACTATATTAGCTGATGCCAATTATGACATGGTTATTATGAATGAAGAGACTTTTGGGCCGATTCTTCCCATTGCAAAATATGACCATGATGATGAAGCAGTAAAAGCAGCCAACGATACCCCGTTTGGTCTTGCAGCTTATTTCTTTACACAAAACGTATCAAGGGGCACCCGTATCTCAGAAGGACTTGAATACGGAATTATTGGATGGAATGATGGCATTCCATCGGCAGCCCAAGCACCATTTGGCGGTATGAAGCAAAGTGGTTTGGGTCGCGAAGGCGGACAAGAAGGCATCGAAGAATATTTAGAAGTGAAATATGTATCGCTTAGTATTTAATGAAGAAGAGCATTTGTCTTTTTTAGGCAAATGCTTTTTCTATTTATTACTAGAAGTCTTCTTTAATGCCCCAACCTTAAAATCTCACTCAACAGAGGGGTGGCGTCAGGAATGGGAATCTGGATTAACAGAATCTCTTAACCTAGTATATCTTTTTCCTCCCTGGCTATGATGTTATTAAAGGGAGTGAAAAATATGATCATGAAAAAATTATATTGTCTAATGATACCCGTACTAATATTTATTTCCTTCTTTTTTATATCCAGTGAATTAACTAGTGCAGCAAAGACAATTGAAATATTGGAGATTACTGAAAAAGCTGAAGAAGCAGATATAGAAATAGCTTCGTGGTCCATGGCCATAAAGGAATCAATCGTAGCATTTGATAGTATAGAAAGTGTTCGAAATAGGGTGAAAGAAATAAAGTCCCGTGAACAAGGCTATGAATGGTCCGAGGAACAATTTAAAGGAAACCATTATAAAATGGTTGGTGTCAAAGGTAAGGGAACTAATGTAGATCAACAAATATCGATCATCTATTACCCTATGAAAGGAAATTACAAATTAAGTGTTACTTATAATATCGATGGGGAAAAATGGGGCATTGATATTTGGGAGCAAGTCTATAATCTTTATAAATCAAAAATAGATAAACATAAGGTATTTTATACAGTAGAGGGTTATGTAGAAGGTCAAAACAACAGGATAAAAAAAGAAGCTCAAAACCTTATACGGTCTATGTCTGGAAAGGCTGTCGAAGGTATATATGAGGAGAATTTTGTTTCTATTTCCGCCTATTCCACCAAGTGGGATGTTAAAGTTCCGTTAGGAGATAAACAAGCCATGAATATGCAAGTTGCTTATCGAGACAGGGGTGCACACACAGAGGTAACAATTGGTTCCCCTATTATAATTACAGAGTATTGATCCCTAAGTATAATCAGCCAGCTTTGCTTTTCAGCACAGAAAACATTTACAACTAAAACACAGGCAGTTAGCAATTATGACTGCCTGTGTTTTTTATTTACCCTCTATACGACTGGATTCTCACCCTCATCGGCACATTTACGACATGCTTCAGTTCATTGTCTACAATTAATCAAACTTAGCACACTCTTCCTCATAAAATCACAGCAGAAGGATCACTTACGCGTAGGAATGCAAACCAGATATGATTAAGTTTACAGCAAGTAAGTTAAACATAATGATGGCAAACCCTCCTACTGCCAGCCATGCTGATTTTGTTCCATGCCATCCTCTGGAAAGTCTAAGGTGTAGGAAAGCAGCATAGAAAAAGAAAGTAATTAAAGCCCACACTTCTTTAGGATCCCATCCCCAGAAACGGCTCCAAGCTTCTTGGGCCCATATCATCGCAAAAATCAGCGCACCTAGTGTAAAAATAGGGAACCCAATCGCCACTGCCCGATAAGAGATTTCATCAACAAGTTCTGGGTTCACTTTCTTCAATAGAGGCTGGATGGCTGCCCCAATGCGCTTTCTTAAGATTAAACGTACCAGCCAGTAAAGAACAAGCCCCCAAGGAAGGACCATAGGATCGTATTGAATTTAACAGCTGCATCCACACCACGCATCCACTCTGGCACATTAAAAAGTGGAGTAATATTATCAGTAAGTAACTCGCCGTCCGTTGGCCCAGCTATCGCTGGCATTTGGTAAGTAATCTCCACAGTTTGTCCTTCAACAGGAGCTTCAAATATGGCTTCGTAATTCATCGCATTGAAGGTTGAAGAGATAATGATAAACGCTAAAGCTGCAGCTAGCATGTAAATCACGCTCTCTAACCAAAAAGTATGCTTAGATCCTTTACTTTGATCCGTTTGACGGATTAGAAAGATCAATCCTGCCACAAAACTAATCGATAAAATAGCTTCCCCAAGTGATGCCGTTGTTACATGGATATAAAGCCAATGGGACTGCAATGAGGGAACAAGTGGGGATATTTCACTTGAAAACATACTCGCAAAAGCAATAATTAGCAGGGCTATAGGTAGTGCAAACAGTCCTAGAATGTTGATACGGTAAATAAAATACATAACAATAAACGCCAGGACAAGCATCATACCAAAAAATGTTGTAAATTCATACAAATTACTAACAGGAACGTGATTACTCGCAACCCACCTTGTAAAGAAGTAGCCGACTTGACTAAGGAACCCTATAATAGTCAATGCTATGCCAATGTTGCCCGCCTTCCCCGCACTCTTCCTTTTCTTATCACGAATCGTTCCTCCGAAGAAAAATGTAGCAATTAAATAAATAATAAATGCAGCATAAAGCAAGTTACTGCTTATTGTAGTCAACTCCATTGTATATCCTCCTTACCTGTAGCAAATTCAGACTTGTTATAGAAAGGCCGGTCATTTCAGCAAAATGACCGGCTTTCAGATATTTTGTTCTGCATTATTCCTTTGTTTTAAGGAGCCTTAACCCATTCAAGGTGACTAAAAGTGTCGCTCCCATATCTGCCAGAATTGCAATCCATAAAGTTAACCATCCCGGAATGATTAGCAATAAGGCCACAGCCTTTACAATTAGTGAGAAACTAATGTTTTGTTTGATGATTTGCAGTGCCTTTCGGCTTAACTTGACGGTAAACGGTAGTTTATCCAGGTCATCAGCCATAAGAGCAATATCTGCTGTCTCGAGAGCCGTATCGGTTCCAGCCCCTCCCATGGCAATACCTAAGTCGGCTGTAGCCAGTGCGGGCGCATCATTAACGCCATCACCAATCATGGCCACCTTATGCTGTTCCTTTAAGTCCTTAATCGCATTCAACTTATCTTCAGGAAGCAGCTCTGCTTTTACCTTGCTTATGCCAAGTTGTTTTCCAATCGCCTGAGCTGTGTTTTCGTTATCCCCGGTAAGCATGATGGTTTCTTTGATCCCGAGTTGATGCAGTTTCTGAATAATTTCCTGACTGCTTTCCCGAACCGGATCAGCTACAGCAATGAGTAAGAGAATATTCTCGTTAGTTCCAAGCCCCATTACGGTTTTACCTTGTTTTTGTAACGTTTCAATTTGAGATGATACCTCGTTATTAAGTCCCGACAACAACAATTCATTAAAGAGTTTTGGACTGCCGACATAGTAAGTTGAGTCCTTGACTTTAGCTTGCACACCTTTCCCGGTCAAAGAGTGAAAATCATCGATCGGCCAAGACGTTATATCTAATTGCTCACTTTCAGCTCTTTGAACGATAGCTGCGGCTAATGGGTGTTGTGAGCCCTTTTCAATGGCGGCCGCAATGCCCAATAGATTATTGTTTTCTTCTTCTAAATAAACGATATCGGTTACTTCCGGAATCCCTTTGGTCAACGTGCCCGTTTTGTCAAAGGCAATCGCAGATAGTGCACCGGCTTCTTCAAGATACACACCGCCTTTAATGAGCACACCATTTCGGGCAGAATTCCCAATCGCAGTGACGATTGATACGGGAGTTGAAATCACCAAGGCACAAGGACAACCGACAACTAAAACCGCAAGCCCGGTATAAATCCATTCGCTCCATTCCCCATTAAAGAGAAGAGGAGGGATAATGGCAATTAAAAAGGCAGCAATAATGACCGCGGGCGTATAATACTTGGCAAAACGATCGACAAAGGCTTGAGAAGGCGCACGTTCAGCTTGGGCTTCTTCAACCATATGAATGATTTTAGCAATGGTCGTGTCTTCCACCCGTTTCGTGACACGGACTTCCAACAATCCTTCTTCGTTTAAGGTACCGGCAAAGACTTCATCATCCTTTGACTTGGATACCGGAATCGATTCCCCGGTGATGGCTGCCTGATTGATGGTTGAAGTTCCTTTGACAACCAAGCCATCCATGGCCAACTTTTGCCCGGGTTTGACGATCATAATGTCTTCAATTTGAATATCATCGACAGATACCGTCATTTCTTCACTCCCACGGCGAATGAGAGCTTCTTTTGGTGCGATGTCCATCAGTTCACGTATGGAGTTACGAGCTTTATCCATGGAGTAAGCCTCAAGTGCTTCACTGATCGCGAACAACAAGACGACAATCGCACCTTCACTCCATTCCCCAATCACGGCGGCACCAATGATGGCTACGGTCATCAAAGTGTTCATATCAAACCGGAAACGGACTAAATTACGAAGCCCTTTGACAAATAACCCAACTCCTCCGATTGCCATAGCAGAAGCATATAAGAGAACGGATACCACATTTTCTTCTTCCATATTAAGACTTAGCAACCATCCCACTAATACCAACACACCTGCTAAGGCAATTCTAATCATAGCTTTATTTTTCCAAAACGGAACCTTCTCGCTATCGACTTGTTCATTTTCATGATAAATTTTGTATCCCTCAAAGGCTCCTGCTTTTTCGACCTCTTCTAAGGAGGCCTCTCCGTAAACAGCGATTTTGGAAGCACCAAAATTCACTTTGGCATCTTGTACGCCCGGCAAATCTTTGACATTCTGCTCAAACTGAGCAGCGCAATCTGCTCAGGTAAAACCCTGAACACGGAAATTCGTTTTTGGTTCTGCCATTTGTAAACTGTCAGCCATTTGAAACCACTTCTTCCTGTTGATGCTCTAAAACGGTCGGAATTAGAGATCCAAGATGTTTATTTTTTAACGAGTAAAAAACCAACTTCCCTTCTTTTCGGTAACCTGCAATACCTAGATTTCGCAGTAGACGAAGATGGTGAGAGGCCGTAGCCAGAGAAGAACCTATAATGTTGGCAACGTCACACACACATAACTCTTCCTCTTGTGTCAGAGCAAAGGCAATTTTGATTCTCGTTGGGTCACCAAGAGCTTTAAATATCGTCACTGTGGATTCAAAATCTACTTCATCCAATTGGCTTTGCACTCGATTAACCTTTTTCTCATCAAAGCAAAATATTTCGCAGCGATCACTAGAACTCATTTTTCCACCCCTTAATCAAATAATCATTTGATTATTATAATATGCGATACAACACTTTTTATCAACTGCTTCAGCTTGTTAGTTTCACTTTGTTTCCGTTTAGGTTTTATGAAGAAATTAAAAACCTCCAGTTCCCAATTATTTAACTGAAGGTTTTATCTCAACAAATGTCATGAGGCTGTTATGTTGCTTTTGCATTAATTCTTTAATTTTTTCGCTTACATGAGACATTTCCTTTATGGTTGAATCTGATTGAAGAGTAACAGCAACTTCTATAATAACCTTATTTCCTGAGACTCTCGCTTTCACATCATTGACCTTCACTATTTCTTGAACATCTGATATCGATTCTTTGTATTGGCGTATCTTTTCTGGATCGATCCCATCAGTTAAAATTAAGGCAGTTTCTTTAAAGATTCCCCATGCTGCCCATAAGATGATTAAACCAATTATAGTACCAGTAACAGGATCAAGCCATGACATCCCAAACTGGGCTCCTGCAATACCAATCACTGTCCCAAAACTTACAATGGAATCGGACAAATTATCTTTTGCGATGGAACGTAACCCCTGACTGTTTTCATTTGAAGCAATTGTTTTATTCAAAAAATAGATCAAAATCATGAACAGCCCACTCCCGAGTCCAACCCATATTGCAAGAGGGTCTGGTTCAACGAAATCTTGATTTATAATTGTACGAACGGTATCAGTTAAAATTTGTATTCCTATTGCAGCAATAACAAAGGCAGCAACCAACGAGGCAATGTTTTCTGCTCTTAGATGGCCGTATGGGTGGTTCTCATCTTGGTCTTTTTTTGCAATCCTAAGTCCAATAATTAAGGCAACCGACGTAATAATATCTGTGAAATTATTAAAACCATCGGCCATTAATGCCACGGAATTAACCTGCCAAGCAACAATGATTTTTATGAGCGACACAAGTAAATAGGCAAAAGTACTAATCCACGCTCCATTTTTAGCACTTAATGACCCCATTTCATCACCTCCCTTACCACATTATTTCCAATGTGCCATTTAATAAAACATTCATTTGATTGTATCTCTACTAAGATATAAAAAAACTATATAAGGACATTATAGGAAGTGTTTGTAAAAGTACACCTTTACGAACAGTCTGTAAATATCTTAAATCTATGAAATTAAACGTTCGTAAAATACCAAAAATTGATTAAGAACGTCCGCTTGTTTCTATATACATTTACGAACGAAAAAGGGTATAATTAAAGAAGAAAGACCAAATGAAAGAGAGGTTATCCTTTAAATGGAGAATCGGAAGTATGGATACATACGAGTGAGCAGCAAAGATCAAAGTGAGGAACGTCAGGTCGCTGCAATGAAAGAGCAAGAGATCAATAAGCGTGATATATTTATGGATAAAGTAAGTGGTAAGGATTTTCAAAGGGAACAGTACCAGCTCTTAAAACGAATCCTTCGCCCGGGAGATGTGCTGTACATTCATTCCCTCGATCGCTTCGGTCGGAATAAAGAGGAGATTGTGCAGGAGTGGAATGCCATTACAAAGGAACTTCAGGCCGACATTGTAGTATTGGACATGCCATTACTCGATACCACCCAATATAAGGACAGCATGGGGACCTTTATAGCCGATCTCGTTTTGCAAATCCTATCTTGGATGGCTCAAGAAGAAAGGGATCGCATTCGGAAACGGCAACGTGAGGGCATTGATGCCGCATTAAAACAAGGGAAAGAACTTGGAAGACCGAAAGCACAGATAACAGATACTTTTCGAGAAGCCTATATGGAATGGAAAGAAGGGAAAATTACAGCCACCCGAGCTATGCAGCAAGCTGAGGTTAAGAAAACGACCTTTTATAAGCTTGTTAAGCAAATGGAAGAGACTCAAACATAATCCACAATACCAGGACGAACCTACATTATAGGTTCGTTCATTTTTGATAGCATCCATCCAAGGAAGAAAAATCACTCTATTATAACTAGAGAGTCAGTACCAAGATCAAAAAACAGTTTGAGGTGTTGAATGAAATAAGGTGTGAAGGAAATGAAACATTTACTCAGAATTTAACAGATTTCAATAGAAGCATGGTTTTATTAAAAGGCTGCCAAACAGATAATCCAATAGGGAGTCGCCCCCAAGACAAAATAAAAAAGTGAACATTTAAATGCTCACTTTAAATTATCTTACTTTACTGCTTCTTTAAGGCTCTTTCCTGGCTTGAATCCAGGTACCTTACTTGCTGCTATTTCTATTTCCTCACCTGTTTGCGGGTTACGACCTTTACGTGCAGATCTTTCTTTTACTTCAAAGTTACCAAAACCCATTAATTGAACACGATCTTCCCTTGAAAGTGCTTCTGTAATAGATTCCAAAATGGAATCAACGGCTTTACCTGCATTCTCCTTTGATAGCTCGGATTCCTCAGCAACTTTATTAACTAAATCTGTTTTATTCATTAAGTATCTCTCCTTCTTTGAAGCAACATACTATTATTTCTACCATATATATCCTAAGCCATCAAGGAAAAGAAGGGTTTCCAATTACTTCTGACCCTTTGTATCTCCCGGATTGGGGTAACACCTGTTATAGGTTCGTTTTTGATACTCGCCAACCTCAAAAAATGCAAAAATGAAAATCCCTTAAATTAAACCTCCCTCTAGTTTCAAAACCCGTATCAAAAATAAAGTATTAATATATACACTAAATAACCTTTTTGATAACATATAAGTAGCGAATTTTAAAAGGAGTTACAAAATATGTTATTTGGGTATGCTCGGGTCAGTACTAAAGATCAAAATTTACATATGCAGTTTGACGCTTTAAAGCAATATGGTGTGGAAGAGAAAAATATCTACTCGGAAAAAATTACGGGAACGAAAAAAGATCGTCCGGCATTCACGGACATGATGAAGTATCTACGTGAAGGAGATACGGTGGTTGTGTATAAGCTCGATCGAATTGGCCGGAGCACAAAACACTTGGTAGATCTAATCAATGACTTCCAGGATAAAGGCATTAACTTTGTTTCTATTAATGAGAATATAGATACAACAACGTCGATGGGAAAATTGGTGTTCACGATTTTTAGTGGATTAGCGCAGTTTGAACGGGATATTATATCTGAACGAACAAAATCCGGATTGGTTGCTGCAAGAGCTCGAGGTAGGAAAGGGGGGCGACCAAAAAAAGACCAATCCAAATTGGATATGGCCTTTCGCATGTATGATAGTAAAGAATATAGTATTCAGGAGATATTGGATGCTGCTAAGGTAAGCAGAGCTACATTTTATCGTTACCTTTCTAAGAGAGGATAAATTCACCTTAATTTTAATAGTTGTAATATAAAACTTACCTTTAAAACAGTTTCCCCTTAAATACAAATTAGGTAATTAATTTTAAACCTGGATGAAACATAACAATCATTTTATGCGTAATTCTTTAAAATTACGCATAATTTGTTGACGGGTTATTTTATGAGTGTTAAGATCCAATTACATATTAGTAATTTTAAAGAATTACTTTGTATGGGAGGGTGGGATATGAAACTTGAGGACATCGTAACAGTTAAAGTAGGAAGCAATATTTCAAGAGGAAATAAGAAAAATAATCTGTCCTTAGATACTTATACATACGAGGATTTAATGAATGATTTAGATGGCTTATTCCTCGACTCGAAAACTAGTTTTTATGGTGCGAATTCAAGTGATAAAGATAGTCATTTGAGTAAAGCTGGAGAAGTCGTTTTCAGCTTTGTCAGTTCCAAAGCTGCGATAGTGAGTAATGAAAACGAAGAAAAAATTATTAATCAAAACTTTGCTAAACTTATTATTGAACACAAACAATTGGATCATAGCTATCTCTGTTATGCATTGAATGAATCACACTCTATGAAGAAGCAAATGGCGATTTCGATGCAAGGAAGCACTGTACGAAAATTAACGCCAGCCATTCTTAAATCTTTGGAGATGAAACTACCAAGCATGGAGAAGCAAAAAACTATTGGAAAAGCTTATTTATCTTTGAAGAAGCATCAAGCTTTGGCAAAGAAACAAGCAGATTTGGAAGAGCAATTTTATTTAGAATTATTGAAGCAATTAGACCAGTAAAAAGAAAAGTGAGGAACACAATATGTCTGAATTAAATTCAAAATTATTTAGTGCTGCAGATAGCCTGCGAAGTAAAATGGATGCATCGGAATACAAAAATTACTTACTAGGATTAATTTTCTACAAGTACTTATCGGATGAATTATTAGTGAAAGTTGTTGAAATTGCAGATGAATCAACAGAAGAATACAACACACAAGAAAAACAAACCCAATTATATCGGGATTTATTAGCTGATGAAGAAGTAAAAGATGACTTGACTGAAACATTAGTCGATACGTTAGGACATCATATGGAACCAGATTATTTATTTAATGTATTGGCTGAGAAAGCAAAACGTAATACGTTTCAATTGAATGATTTAAATAAAGCATTTATTGATTTGTCCACGAAATACGATCAATTTAGTGGATTATTTGATGATGTAGACTTGACTTCCAAAAAACTCGGCTCAGACGATCAACAACGAAACATTACCATTTCCGACGTCTTGAAGAAATTAAGTGAGATTGATGTCATGGGTCATGACGGTGATGTTATTGGGGATGCTTATGAATTCTTGATTGGTGAATTTGCTTCAGAGGCTGGAAAGAAAGCAGGCGAATTCTATACACCGAGTAAAGTATCGGACATGATGGCTCAGATAGTAGCAGTCAGTCAAGAGGATAGAAAATTGTTTAGTGTCTATGACCCAACGATGGGATCAGGTTCTTTGATGCTTAATGTACGAAACTATATTAATCATCCAGAAAGTGTAAAGTATCACGGACAGGAACTAAATACAACAACGTATAATCTAGCGAAGATGAACTTAATCTTGCATGGCATTCGAAAGGAAGATATGCGCCTACGTAATGGGGATACATTGAACAATGATTGGCCTACAGATGAACCTTATACTTTTGATTCCGTCTTGATGAATCCACCCTACTCAGCAAAATGGTCATCAGATAAAACGTTTTTAGATGATTCTCGTTTCAATCGTTACGGGAAGTTAGCACCAAAATCAAAAGCAGATTTTTCCTTTCTTTTACATGGGTTCTACCACTTGAAAGATTCAGGAACAATGGCAATCGTCTTACCACATGGTGTACTGTTCCGCGGGGCTGCAGAAGGTGTAATCCGCAAGAAATTACTGGAAGATGGAAGTATTGATGCGATCATAGGGATGCCAGCTAACTTGTTCTTCGGGACATCCATTCCAACAACCGTTATCATTTTAAAGAAAAACCGCAAGCACCGTGATGTATTATTTATTGATACAAGTAAAGAATTTGAAAAAGGAAAAAACAAAAACAAACTTACGAAAGAAAATATCGATATGATTGTCGAAACGTATAAAAACCGACAAGACGTGGAGAAATATGCTCACATAGCTTCTTTTGAGGAAATCAAAGAGAATGATTTTAATTTGAATATTCCTCGTTACGTTGATACGTTTGAAGAAAAAGAACCTGTGGATATGGCTGCGCTTGGTTCATCCATTCAAGACATTCGAAAAGAAAAGGCAGAGTTAGAATCAAGCCTATATGACACGATTTCTTCGCTACAATTTGATGAAAAAAATGCAGAATGGATTAAGGGTGCATTAGAGGTGTTTCATCGTGAAAAATAAGCAGACACCACAAATTCGGTTTCCAGGATTTACTGAAGATTGGGAGCAGTGTAATTTAGGAAATGTCTCAACTAAAATTGGAAGTGGTAAAACTCCTAAAGGTGGAGCTCAAAATTATAAATCTGAGGGAATTCCTTTGTTGCGCTCACAAAATATTTTGAATAATAAAGTGAATTTTAATAATGTTGTTTATATTACACCTGAAATTGATGAAAATATGGCAAATAGTCGTGTTCAAAAAGGCGATGTATTGCTAAATATTACTGGTGCTTCAATTGGTAGAAGTGCAGTATATAAATTAAATCATAAGGCAAATGTAAATCAACATGTTTCAATAATCCGTCCAATTAGTGAAGTCAACCCACACTTTATACAATTAAATATAACCTCTGAAAAAGGCCAAAAACAAATAGAACTAAACCAAGCTGGTGGAGGAAGGGAAGGTTTAAATTTCCAACAGATAGCAAAAATGAGTTTTTACTTCCCATCATCGGAAGAACAAGACACGATTGGAAATTTTTTAAAACAGCTCGACGACAGAATCGCTATCCATGAGCGAGAACTAACCATCCTCAAACAAACAAAACAGGGATTCTTGCAAAAAATGTTTCCAAAAGAAGGGGATTCCATGCCAGAGATTCGGTTCCCAGGATTTACAGGAGATTGGGAACAGCAAAAGTTGAATTCAATAGTGGACAGGTTAAAGTCATATTCTTTATCTCGTAATGTAGAGACTAGTGAATATACAGGATACAAGTATGTACACTATGGTGATATTCACACAAAAGTTGCAGATGTAATAGATGAATCTAGCAATTTACCCAATATAAAGGCTGGAAACTACGAACTGCTAGAAAAAGGGGATTTAGTATTAGCAGACGCTTCAGAAGATTATCAGGGGATAGCCGCACCTGCAGTAATCACGATAAATACACCGTATAAGTTAGTTTCTGGACTCCATACGATAGCATTGAGGCCTAAACAAGTAGATTCTTTGTTTCTATACTATTTGATACATTCGCAAACTTTTAGGAAGTATGGTTATAAGACAGGAACAGGAATGAAGGTATTTGGAATTAGCGTGAAAAATGTACTCGAATTTGAGGGTGTGTTTCCGTTAATAGAAGAGCAATCCAAAATCGGCAATTTCTTCAAAAATCTAGATGATATAATTGCCACTCACCAACACGAACTTGACACCTTAAAAGAAACCAAAAAAGCTTTCCTGCAAAAAATATTTATATAAGTAATTGAAAGGAGGGAGAAACATGACGAAGCTATCCCATAACGATGAAGCAGAAGTGGAACGACGGCTGATTGAAGTGTTAGGGGAAGGGTATAATCAATGGAATTATCGTCCTGATTTAAAATCAGAAGATGATCTCTGGAAAAACTTGCGTAAAATAGTCACACAAAACAACTTATCAGAAATTGGGGAACATCCAATCACGGATAAAGAATTTGACACAATTAAAACAGAACTGCTATTGAAAACAAAAACCCCCTTTGATGCTGCAAGATGGCTCAAAGGGGAGAATGGAATTGCTCGTATTACGATTGAACGGGAAAATGCTTCTTTAGGTCCGATGTCGTTGGTATTGTATTCGAATCATGACATAGGCGGAGGAATCTCTACATATGAAGTCGTTCACCAAATTGCAAAACAAAAAACAAATGTGGATGACCGTGATCGTCGCTTTGATGTAACTCTCTTAATCAATGGCTTACCCATTGTTCAAATAGAATTAAAACAAGCCAGCGCCAAAGATGGTGTGTTCCAAGCGTTTAATCAGGTTAAGAAATATGCAGAAGAAGGCATGTTTAGAGGGAATATCTTTTCCACACTACAATTATTTGTTGTTTCCAATGAGCAAACAACGCGTTATTTTGCAAATGCGATGCCAAAAGATATGCATAAAAAATTTCTCTTTAGTTGGCGGACCACAGAAAATCGAAAAGTAGAAAACCTCTATGAATTTGTGAAACAAGTTTTAAATATTCCAGATGCACATCGATTAATTGCATATTATACGATTGTTAGTGAGGACCAAGACAACAAAACTCTGATGGTTTTACACCCATACCAAGTTCATGCAATAGAAGCTTTATTTAAATCTGCGGTGAAACATGAATCTGGATTTGTTTGGCATGCGACTGGTTCAGGAAAAACATTAACAAGTTTTGTCTCTACAAAATTATTAGCTCGTAAACCAGGTGTAGACCGTACAATTATGCTGATTGACCGTAAAGACTTGGACAGTCAAACAACGACCGAATTCACTAAATTCGCTTCTGAATTTAATACTGGTATTTCTTCTGGTTATGCGAATTCTAACAGCTTAATTGTCGGAACCGGCAGCGCAAAAGAACTAAGTAGTACATTACTATCTGATGCTAATTCAAATACAATAATTATCACTACTCGTCAAAAGCTAGAATCAGCTTTACGCCATGCACAAAAGGTAGAAGAGAAAAAAGGTACGCAACGCTTTAAGAAACTACTAGGGCAACACATTGTTTTTATCGTGGATGAATGTCATCGCGCATTAAGTGCAGAAGGAATGGAAAGTATGAAAGAATTCTTTCCAAATTCCACCTGGTTCGGCTTTACAGGTACACCAATTTTTAATGTCAATAAAAAGCAAGCGAAAGGTCAATTAGCACGCACGACTCGTGATCAATATGGAGAAGCCCTGCATGCCTATACGATTAAAAATGCATTAGAAGATGGTGCTGTTTTAGGGTTTCAAGTAGAACATGAAGATACGATTGAACCAACATCACTAAATAATTATATTTTTGACCAACTCCGTCAAAATGCAAAATATGATTCTACTAATGATGAAATAAATGATTTGATTGATCAAATGGATGGCATAGAAAAGGAAACATATATTGAACCCTCTTCTTTTGAAAGGGATGAACATATCCAAAAGGTCATTCATAAGATTTTCAGGCCAGATAACGCTTATTCGAAATTTGATTTCCAAAATGGTCGCCCACAAAAATCTTCCATATTAACAACAAGTTCTATTGATATGGCGAAACGTTATTATCATGCAATCAAAGAAATGACTAAAAATCCAGAGTGGTTAAATAAAGAATTTGCTGAACACCCAATACGAAAAGGACGTACAATTGAAGACTCGGACTTTCCTCGGATTGCCATTACCTATTCGTTACAAGAAAACGAAGAGAATGCGACACAAAACCAAGATGAAATGAAAGAAATCATCAAGGACTATAATGATTATTACGATACAGCATGGTCCATAGAGGATATGGAACGATATAATGGCGATATTAATAATCGTTTGGCTCGTAAGAAAGCAGAATTTAAAGAGTTTGGAAAACAAATTGACCTTGTCATTGTTGTAGACCGTTTATTAACTGGCTTTGATGCACCAACCGTTCAAACGTTATTTGTCGATCGAAATTTAAGTTACGCCAATTTAATTCAAGCTTTTTCCCGAACCAATCGAACATATCCAGAAAAAACAAAGGGATTAATAGTAACCTTTCGAAAACCTTATACTATGGAGCAGAATGTACAAGAAGCAACGAAGTTATATTCTCGAGAACAAGAAGAGTCTACACTTATTTATCCTACGTATGATGAGTCAAAGAAACGATTCAAAAAGGCTCACAAAACATTAAAATCCGTCGTCCCAAATCCAAACGATATAAACGAACACTCACCTCTTGATACTCGGATTGAATTTGTAAAGACATTTCAAGAGCTAAATAATTCCTACGAAGCGTTAGTAACGTATAATGAATATAACGATGAAGTGGAACAATCAAAAGCACTTCAAAATCAAGTGCTGACGATAGAAGAATATATCGGCGTATATAACACAATTAAAGGTTCGCTAGTCGATGAACAGGACACCGATGAACCAGAACCAGATTTCTCCGATATTGAATTCTACGGAGAAAACGCGATTAAGATTTATGATATTGACTCAACCTACATTGATAAGTTATTAGAAACATACTCAGCCAATAATAAGAATATCCGTGACGATATTGAAAAGGCACTTCAAAAACTAGAGAAATCAGAAATTGTTAAAAATGTATACCGTGCGATTTTAAATGCTATTGATGCTGAAGAAGTAGATACAGATGAAGATATTTTTATTGTAAAGCGAGGATTTTTTACTGAAGCACGCAATAAAGCGATTGAAGAATTTGCAAATACCTGGTTTGTGGAAGAAAATGATCTGCATTTATCTGCGATCCAATACTTGATAGGAATTGACCCTATTCCGAATATTGGCAGTATCATCAACAGCAAGCAATTTGACAAGTATAAAGCTGTTAATCCTGATGCAAAACCATTGAAGTACGGACCAGAAATGAAACGTCAGTGGAGAAAGACATTAGATGAAGTCATTATACCTTTAGATGACGAGTTGAGATAAGATTGTTTTGAAATAATAAACAAAATATATAGTCATAGGTCAACTGCAAATCTGTGTAGTTGACCTATATACTGTATCCGAAAAATGCTAAGGCGGAAATTGAAACAACTAAGCGATAACATCTTTTCATATACTATTCATCATTCGTTTAAAAGTAGTTCAGCTCCTTTTTAACCCCATAAATGGTATTTATCGCCACACCAAAAGTACAGGAGGGTTGTTGTGGTATCAGTTACTCAAAGAGTTTCCAAAGTTAAACAACCAAGAGGAGGATATATAAAACCAAAAGAATTTGTTGTTACAGATCTATTAGATAATGATATTTTAAACGAAAGTGAAAATATCCACGGCGGTTTAGTTGGATTAGCAGTAGATTATTTAACAAGGTTTTTAAGTGGTGCACCAATTGAAAAGACATTTAAAATTTCATTGATGGGAGCATCCAATGTTAATGAGCTTGAATTAGCGAATGATCTATTGCTCGATATAAAGAGTACAGACGATACTTCAATTGAAAGTGCATGTAAAATGGTTGGGTTTGATGTAGCGTATCGAGTAGGAGTGCCGGGGTATAAACCAGTAGAACTTATTAATCCTGATGAAGAAACAATTACTAATATAAGGATTATGGTGAATAGAGGATTGAATTTTTTCAAACTTTATGGCCCCGTTATAAAGGATGGCTTTACTTTAGAAGGTGGATATACGTCTTCCATTGCCACTGGTGATGGCGATTTTTTGACAGACAATACATTATGGGATTTTAAAGTTTCAAAATCAGCACCGACTAACAAGCATACATTACAGCTGCTCATATATTATTTAATGGGTGTTCGTTCTATTCATTCTGAATTCAAACAAATTGAGAATTTAGGGATATTTAACCCTCGTTTAAATAAAGTCTATTTGTTATCTGTAAGCACAATATCTAATGAGATTATCAACGAAGTTAATACTACTGTCATAGGATATTGATGATTTTTCCTTTAATCAGTTTTTATTACGGGGTATCAGGGTTTATTCCAAAATCGGGTGCAATTCTGAAGTAAAGGATTGCACTTTTATTAATGTATCGGGCAGATTTGCTTATAATTACGAGGTGGGGGAGAAATCTCCTCGTTTCAGATATTTAGTAAAGTCTACCTGACCTTAATTTTTCTGTCCAACTGAGTGTAGCCGATCTAAACCTAAGCAGTTCACGGAAAGGTATTTTCCTCACATTAAATAACATAAATTAAAAACGCACTAAAACAACATAAAAATAAAACAGGTCAGCTAAAGCTCCCCTGATCAATTATTCTTTTTTTCCTCTACTTCACTCTGATTTGGTGATTTAACTAATACAACTTTACCTGAGGAGACCTCTGTCTTTGTGATTTTTTTCACAAAAACTGAAGGCTGTCCACTAACGAATTTTAGACCATCATTATTCTGTGTAATTCTTTCTATTAAAAATGTCCTCATAAAATGATAACCAGGGGTGTCTTCATCCTCATCAACCCCTATATTTACACAAACTCCATGTGTAATATCATAAATAAGCATCTTACATTTAATTGCATTATGAATGATTTTATATTCCAGTATCACTTCCGATGATTCTAAAGCATGTGGGATTAAATAAAAAAAGATAAGCTTATCCTTTATACTTTTAAATTTACTTTTACCACTGCGCCTATGCTTTAAATTTTTTAGATGTTGGAAAGTTATTTCTCCATCATCAATACGTCTGTACCCCAGTTCACCCTTATACCTCTTTAGAACTGCTTCATTTCTATATACATTTTTAGCTACAGTCTCTACACCAATTAGGTGGCAAAAATGCTCTTTTTCAAAATTCAAATCTATGACTTGTCCATCTTCTAACTCATAAGTGAAGGAATATGGCTTTAAATATTCTTCATAGTATTCTAAAAGAAGCTTCATGCTTATTTTACTAATGTTTGGCTTTTCCGATAATTTATGTAAACCTTTAACACCAAGCATATTTTCACCCTAACGTGGTTATTTTACTATATTTTAGCAGATTACTAATTTCAAAGTAACATATAAAAGAAAAGGCCCTTAATGTAGGCTTACGCCATCACCAAGGGCCTGTAAATTTAAATCAATTTAATTGGGCAGCATATCTTGCATGCTTTCCGGTTCATTTTAAGGCCTCTACCGGCAAGGCACCTGAAGCTACCCGTTCAGGCGAGAACCAATCTTTCAGATCCTCCTGTTATATTACTATTACCACAATACAATAAAAATACTCTTATTTCAATAAAAAAGTTGCTAAAATAGGTCAATTTCGGATCAAGATGATGACGTATTTACATTAAAATCTGTAGGAGTAAATAACTTTAATCGATTGTATCTTTTTACTCAAAGCTATATAATCATGCAATAATGATACAAGGAAGGTGATGAATATGGATCAAGACATGGAAAGTATCTTGATAAAGTGTATTACTTTCCCCCTTGTTTTAAAAGTTTTTAAGCATGATAAGAAGCTCTTTCACGATTTTAAGACAAAAAATGTGTATTTAGATAAATTAGATTCTGTTATGGAGTCCGTACAATTGTAACCGTCAAGTAGTTTTGAACACTTTTTGCTCATTAATTTTGAACACTTTTCGATTGGAATACAGACTTTCTGTACTTGATTCGATGACTAGACCCATTTAAATGAATGACTTCAGCCCGGTGAAGGAGCCTATCTAGGATCGCTGTGGTAATTCCCTGATCGCCCATTAATTCTCCCCACTCCTCTGGGCCTTTGTTGGACGTCAGTATTATAGAACTTCGTTCATACAAATGATTCACTAACTGGAAAAACAGGTTGGCCTCTTGTTGGTCCATTGCCATATACATGAGGTCATCGATGATGACCAGATCGGCGTCCCTAATACGTTTAAGGCGCAACTGTGCTTTTCGGATGTACTCCTCAGTCTTTAAAAGAGGCACCAGCTCTCCCATGGAGATGAAGACCACACGTTGGCCTTGTTGGGGTAGTACCAACATTTTAACGGAAAACTCACGCTAAGACAGTTTTTACCATATAAATCCCGGAATTCTGTACGCTAAAGAATTCCGGGATTGTTTAATTTATTACTTGTATCCTTATGAAGACTCACGTTCTGGGATACGGTTATTTGAATGATGTGCTCTTACGCTATCGGGGTTACTTCCCAAGATACATGTAAAATATACAGTTAATAATGGATATT
This sequence comes from Halobacillus amylolyticus, assembly GCF_022921115.1. NCBI lineage: Bacteria > Bacillati > Bacillota > Bacilli > Caryophanales > Bacillaceae > Halobacillus > Halobacillus amylolyticus. The sequence goes on from NZ_CP095076.1 coordinate 50,257, forward strand.
ATCTCCATCCTTAGCTATATATTTCTTTTTTGTGCTTTTTGATAACGTGGATATTGTTCATAGCTAGGGATACAGCCAAGTCTGTAACAAAAGAAAGAGAATAAAAATAAGCTCATTCCGTATAATTCTTTAGCATTTGACCAAAATACGATATAGAGGTGATCACATGAAAAAAGGCAGGAAAATACTCTTGTGTAGTTTACTGTTATTTTTAATGTTAAGTAACACAGGGTACGCTAACAAGAAAGATGAAGGAAGTATAGAGTCTGAAGAACCAATGACTACAGAAGAACTGTATAAATCCATGGGCTACACAAAAGCTGAAAAAGCAGTACAAAAATATGAAAATAAATTCGATACCAACATAAACTTTCCCAAAGTAATGCCTTTCCAAGCTAAATTACAATTTGGAAAAATTGAAGATAACAGACTTACCCTCGAATTTATAGGTGAAAGCAAAAAACAACTTTTTAAAATACATGTGGAGCCAAGTAATTCTACCAAGCAACTGACTAATAAAAAATTGAAAGATGGGACAGAAGTATTTATAAAACATGTGGGGCCAAATCCAAATAAACCGAGTATTTCTTGGTTACATCTTAAGAGAGATAATCAAAAATACGGTTTAGGTTTGAATTATTACAAAAAAGATGTAAGGCAAGACAAGCTTATAAAAGCAGCAGAATCCCTTCAATAAATAAAAAGGACAGGAAAAAACCTGTCCTTTTTATTTAATTATAATATTGTAGGTATGCACGAGCATGAGATCTACCTTGTGTGGAATCTCCACTTTTCAATACGATATGATAAAATCCGCTATGAGGAGCTGTCACGCTATCAAAGCCATCGCCCCCACCACCACTAGCTCCAACGCTATCAAGTTGATTTAAATTACCATCATAGACATACGCACCAACTTGAAAAACACTATCGCTATATGTGCTTACACCAAAATAAATTTCGCCACCACTAGGTACATAAATGGTACGTGAACTATAGCCTATTTTATCTCCTGGATAGATGGTAACTGCTTGACACCTAACATAAGATGTAGAACAATTTTCTCTACTAGCAGCATCAGCGCTAGTTGGATTAAAATTAATTACAAATAGAACGGTTAAAACAAATGTAGCAATAAAATATAATTTCTTCATTTACGTAACCTCCATTTAAATAATCTTATTTTTTCCTTGTCCACTACTACCCTTAAATCCCTTCAAGAGCAATCTTTTACCACATAGTAACGAGATTTCACAACTTCTCTCCTTCCAAATTTTGTCTTATTAAATCACTTCGTCATATTATAGTAAAACTCCTGTAAAAATTGAAAAAAAGGTTTACTTTTTATCTTCTTCTTTTATTACATATTAAAGTACTAAAGACTCAAATGCATAATTGGATAATATATACAAAAGACGACTCTTAGATCAATAATTAGACTATTCTTGCATTTTATCGTTGAATTATGTCATAGAACAATAATTCTATGATAAAATGATCTAAAGTCCAAACGAATCAATCATGTGTTACCGGTGTACAATCAAAGATTAATGGCCGGAAATTTTAGCGTAGAATTATGTGATGGTGTATTAAAGGGGAATCCAATGACGAAATCAGTATTAGAAGTGTTCAGAGAAGAAGGTTTAAAGGGGAAGTCAGAATCAACTTGTGACACATATATACATGCATTAGAGCAATTTAACCATTGGTTAGAAGGAACGGGCACAAACTTAGAAGATTTTTCACGATCTGATGTGCAACAGTACATTGATTATCTGACGGCTAAACGGAAAAGTGCCGCAACTGTTAATAAAATTTGGAATGCCATTAAACCTTTTGCAAGATGGACAGGCAATGCCAAAGCTGTTCAGGATATACGTGTTGTTAAAATGGCTGACCTTAAAAAGCAAGCTCCTAAGGGATTAGATCGCATTGAGCGAAATCGATTAGTTCGTGAAGTAGATCGTGACGGTAACAAACGCGATTACGCTATTATCCTTATGCTTCTTTATACAGGAGTACGGGTCCGGGAACTCGTTTCCCTCAACAGAGATGATATTCAGAAAAGTGAACGAAAAGGTGAGGTCCGGGTTATTGGAAAAGGTAATCGGGAGAGAATTATCCCCTTAAACGTGGAGGTGCGTCGTGCGCTTACAGATTATCTTGATCAAAGGGGCGACAATCAACCAGCCTTATTTTTATCAAGCCGGGTGAAACGAATCAGTATTCGAAGTGTTCAAACCGTTCTTGGAAAGTACAAAGTCCACCCTCATGCTTTACGTCATACGTTTATCACAGGTCTTGTACGTGCGGGTGAAGACATTTCTGTCATTCAGTCATTGTCCGGTCATCAATCGGCTGACATGGTCCTCCGTTACAGTCAGCCCACCGCCCAGGATAAAGAAAAAGCTGTGGAAAATATCTACATTAATTCCTCCGGTTAATAAATAAGGGAGAGGAGTAATACTTTTGTATTTAAGGGAAAGAGAATTGTTAACATCAGAACAAAGGATACAGTTTATGAAAATCCCATCCGATATTAGTAAGTGGGAATTAGCGAGTTACTATACCCTTTCTCCACAAGACATTAATCTTATTAAACGTCGCAGAAGGGATCATAATCGTTTAGGGTTCGCTATTCAACTTTGCCTTCTGCGCTTTCCGGGCTGGACCTTATCTGATGCGAACCCTATTCCAAATGCTGTTTTAAACTTTATTGCAGACCAAATCCATGTGAACGCACAGGAATTTCAATATTATGCAGGACGGGAACAAACCAAATATGAACATTTGGAAGAAATCAGAAAGTTTTATGGATATACTTTCTTTTCAATGAGCAACTACCGACAGTTATCACGTTATTTGCTCCCTTTTGCCATGGAAAACAATCAATCCCTCCATTTAATTAAGATAGCTATCGATGAAATGAGAAAGCAAAAAATCATTCTACCAGCTATGACAACTGTTGAAAGGTTGGTATGGGAAATCCGGCGAAGGGCGGAGAAAAAAGTTTACCAACGATTAACAGAATCTCTGACTTCAAACCAAAAACAACAGCTTGATACATTAACAGAACCTTCTGATGAACAGAGAAGAACACCTCTGTCATGGTTAAGAGAAAAACCTGGTCAATCCTCTCCAGACGCCTTTTTGGATGCTATTAAACGCTTGGAGTATGTTCGGGAGATCAATCTTTCTTCTAATACTAAGGAAATCCATCCTAACCGCCTACTCCAACTATCCCGTATGGGAGCAAGATATGAGCCCCATTCATTTCGACGATTTAAGGAATCAAAACGTTATGCCATTCTTGTCGCATACCTCCTATATCTAAGCCAAGAATTAATAGACCAAGCCATTGAAATACATGATCGTCAAATCATGGTTCTACAATCCAAAGGCCGAAAAGCCCAGGAAGAGCTTCAAAAGCAACACGGGAAGTCCATCAATGAAAAGGTCATTCATTTTGCTGATCTGGGCGCTGCGTTAATTAAAGCACGAGATGAAGGGCTTGATCCATTTGAAACGTTGGAAACAGTTATGCCGTGGGAAAATATTATTTCTTCTGTGGAAGAAGCCAGAAAATTATCACGGCCCGTTGATTATGATTACTTGGATTTACTTGAAAATCGTTTCTCATACTTACGAAAATATACACCCACTTTATTAAATGCCTTAGATTTTCAATCAAATCAATCAGCAGAACCCTTGATGGAAGCCATAGATACGATCCGTACCATGAATCAATCTGGAAAGAGAAGAGTTCCAGAAGATGCCCCCCTCGATTTTATTTCTAATCGATGGCAAAAACATGTATATGATGAGGATGGGTCCATTAACCGTCGCTATTATGAAATGGCCGCGTTGACAGAACTTCGTAATCATATTCGATCAGGAGATGTCTCCGTAACCGGTAGCCGCCAATATAAAAACTTTGATGAATATTTAATTTCAAAGGATGAATGGAAGAAGATTGATTTACAAAATAGTAAACTTGCGGTTAGTCCTTCAGTTGATCAATTCATAAGTGAAAGAACACAAACACTTACTGAACGCCTGAACTGGGTATCGAACCATGCTCATGAATTAGAAGGAGTAAATATTGGAAAAGGGAAACTTCATATTGATCGTTTAGAAAAAAACACTCCGGAAGAAGCAAAATCCTTTAGTTTGTCTTTATATAAGATGCTTCCAAAGATCAAACTAACCGATCTTCTTTTAGAAGTTGCGAGCTGGACGGGTTTTGATGAAGCCTTTCTCCACGCATCTTCTGGCCGCCCGCCAAAGGGCAATGAGAAATCCATCCTCATGGCAACACTCATGGGTATGGGAACTAACATTGGACTAACCAAAATGGCCGATGCTACTCCTAAAATTTCTTATCATCAAATGGCCAATATCGCTCAATGGAGAATGCATGATGATGCTATGAATAAGGCGCAGGCTGCACTTGTTGATTTTCATCACCAACTTTTATTGCCATCTTACTGGGGAGATGGGACTACCTCCTCATCAGATGGTATGCGCGTCCAAGTAGGAGTTCCTTCCCTTTACGCTGATGCAAATCCCCATTATGGTCATGGGAAAGGAACGACCTTTTACCGTTTTACAAGTGACCAATTTTCAACCTTTAGTGGAAATGTCGTAAACACGAATTCTCGCGATGCACTTCATGTAGTCGATGGACTGCTACATCATGAATCTGAACTTAACATTGAAGAACATTACACGGATACAGCTGGGTATACAGACCAAGTGTTTGGTCTATGTCACCTTTTGGGCTTTCGATTTGCTCCTCGCCTTCGGGACTTGACGGACACGCGGTTACATATCATGGGGAAGCCAAATGAATTTCCAAAGCTTGAGTCGTTATTAAAAGGTCGCATTAATACTAAGGTCATTCAAGAAAATTACGCTGATGTGTTACGTATGGGACAATCTGTTGGTCAAGGTAAAGTTTCTGCTGCACTTATTTTAGGTAAACTGGGTTCCTATTCGAGACAGAACAACCTTGCAACGGCCCTCCGAGAGATGGGAAGAATCGAAAAAACTATTTTTATCTTAGATTACATTTCAAATGAAGCAATACGTCGAAGAATTCAGCGAGGATTGAATAAGGGTGAAGCCATGAATGCTTTAGCCAGAGCATTATTCTTTGGAAAAAGAGGAGAATTGCGTGAACGTGCATTACAAGATCAACTGCAACGAAATAGTGCATTAAACATTTTAATAAACGCAATCAGTGTTTGGAACACGGTATATCTTACAGAAGCAATAAAGGTCATGAGGGAAAAGGGTGTTTTAAAAGAAGAGTTAATTGGACATGTTTCACCATTAGGGTGGGAACATATTAATTTCCTAGGAGAATATTCATTTGATTTAAAAAATTTGACCAAAGAGAATACATTAAGACCATTAAATATATGAAACAGTCCCCCGGAATTCGTTAGAGTAAAGAATTCCGGCCATTTTATGGTAAAAACTGTCTTAGCGTGAGTTTTCCGTTAAAATGTTGGTACTACCCCTACATAAGTCACCTGTTTGTACCGTTTGTAAGCATGTGGAACCGTAGGTTCGATCATTTTCTTTACCTGGACCCGAATGAACATGGAGGAATTGGCCACTGAGAAGATCATATTCCAGTTGAATTTTCACACCAGCCGTATGGCTACTGCCTCCAGATCCTTGATAGGTTTTAGCAAAAACATCTGGCAATTGAAAGGTCGTAGAATCCAAGATTCGTATACTCCGAAACTGTGAAACGTAACGATGAGAAAGAACCCTAGAAGCAGACAACTTTTTAGTAAGCAAGGTAGCAAAAACATGTCGTAAGAGCTCGACAGCCGTAGGATTAAATCGTTGATTAAGTCCTTCAGGACTCATTAAAACTCCCGTTGAAGATTCTAAACAACTACATAGCTGTGCCAGGGAAGTGCTCGCTACTTTTTGGCTTAACCACACGCATAGCGCTATTAAATCTTTGGCCTGGTACTTACTCGTCCTTTGAACAAAACCGACTTCTTTGGCCAGCTGTTGGAGAACTTTTGGAGACAAGGATCGTTGTAGTTCCTGTGAAAAGAGGGTCAGTTCATCTGAAATTTCACGACTCATAAAAAAACACCATCCTTTTTCATATATTACTGAAAGGATAGCGCTTTTTCCGTTTTGGGGGTAGTCATTTGCCTTAACTTGATGGGCATGTGGCGAGACCCCATAATACATAAAAATATCCCGTTTCAAGGATATTTCCAATGTCATCTATTATTATTACTAAACAAATAATTCATGATTTGATCAAAAAGCGCAACATCATCAGTAACTAAAAATACTGGTAACAACGTGATGGAGAGTATCACCGCAAGGTTAGCTACGATAAATTTGGAAAACACCCCAAGTACCTTTATCATTCCAACCATCCCCTTTATTTGGGTGTTTTTGCCCGTCCCCTCGAAAAGGTTCAATTCAGAATAATCTGACTAATTTTTGCGACTATAGATTGTTGCAACGACACGGTTTTTACCCATTTTTCTCAAACAGAAAGATCATAGCTAGCTTGAATTACAAGTGAGTCTTTCAAAAAGTGTACTTTTTGAAAGGTCCTGTTTCTCGTCAATTTTTTGTGTCATAAGTTCAACATAAATCATTTTGAAACATGGCAAAAGTCCTGCGATCATTTTGACAAGGTCTATTTATAATCAGAATTTTCTGAATCGAACCCTTTCGGGGCGTTGTGCAAAAATATCCCAGATGGAAAGATTCTAACTGCAAAGGGAGCATTTTTTAAAGACTTTGGGATACAACTCGGCAAAATGCTTGAATTAGATTTTAATTCAAGCTGGTACCGCTGATATTAATCCGACTTTTATTCTGAATCTGTGATTTACCGCAATCGGACGCTTTTCTTGAATAAGGAAGCGCTCATTCTGTATTGGGCGATGCAAGTAGTTGTGTAAAATTACCCTTATTCCACCTTTTCGGGGGGATGGGCAAAAACACCCTAAAACCTTTTGTCATCGGACGAAAGAATTGGCTTTTCGCCAATAGCCTCAAGGGAGCTGAATCAAGTGCCATCATTTATAGTATTGTAGAGACAGCCAAAGCCAACGGCTTGAACCCCCTGTATTACTTAACCTATTTATTTGAACAACTGCCTCAAATGGACCTTACGGATGCGGAACAGTGGGAAAATGTCCTACCTTGGTCTTCCTCCCTTCCAGACATCTGTCGGGTTCCAAATAATAAGTAAATCAAGCATAAACGAAACTCTCACCTTTGACTAGGTGGGAGTTATTTTACGCTTACAATTATCACGAATATATAAATATCTCAGAGCCCACTCTGCTAGACTTCCTTATCCAGCTGCAGAAAACCGACGCTAGGTCAAACTCGACACAAAAAATAGCCGACTTCTACGTTAAGAAGAGTCGACTATTTTAAATAAATGTTAAAAGGGCGTAGTCACATATTGAGCTCACTCCAAACAAACTCACACTTTAACTAAAAATCCTTTTATTTAGATGAATCCTTAACCATGGTAAAATCCGTTGTTTCTAACTTTGCTGAATGCCTCTCAGTTCCTTCAACCCTTCTTTTTTTCTTTAAGTAGACGTTTCGGTCATCAAGCTTCATAACATTCTTAACACCACGAATTATACCCATCAAGGCAATAACAAATAACACCAGAAAAATTAATGGTACTCCTACTAACCAATGAACGTTTGTTTGCAATGTATCATAGTACATGCCTACCATTGATGCCCACTCAAAGGTGATGGGAGTTGGTGGACCAGCGCCCAATCCATATTCTACATTAGTTCCACCAAAAAAGAGTTCAAATACACCTAAGTGGCTCATAACAAGAATAGCTTGAATGGTTTGTCTCATAAATATTGTAACCAGGTTCTCTTTTATATGGGGGATAAGATGACGACGATACAGATGGTATGGTCCTGCCCCTAGAACTTTACTTGTTGTGACATATTCCCTCTTTAAAATGACACTCGTCTCATTCGCTATGAGAATAGCTGCAGGCGGTACTAATAAGATACTGATAACCAAAACTTCTACTCCCAATCGAAAAGCAAGGCTTGTTGGCAATCCAGACATAGGTTCCCATAACAAGGGTCTGAGAAAATTGTAGGCAATCAAGGAAGCAGGAATGAAATATAAAGCAGAAACTGTGTTTTCGACAATTTTAGACTTCCCTTTATACCTGAACCCAAGAGGGATCCCGATTAGAAAAGCAAGGGAAAAACTAATAAGACCTATAGACAATGATCCTAAGATTGTAAACTTTGCCCCTTGTAAAATATAATAAATCAAGTGATTCCCGTTCATATCTGTGCCTAATATGGAGTGTTCAAAGGGAGCAAATGGAGGCCCCACTATCTTATTCTCATCATTATATAGAAATGGAGTTTTGAGGACATAGGAATCAAAGAAAATTGCGTGCACAAAACTACCAGCTAACATAAGTAATAAAAAACCAATCCCCAAAAGGAAAGAAGGTTGTTTACCTAATTTTTTTATCATAAAGAGACCTCCTGCCTTGTGAAGAAGTACAGGGACAGTTCAATAACTTTTAAAAACAAATAGATAGGACCGAAGAACAATAAAGCTGTAACAAAAAACACAGGTGGTTGAGAATAGGTAAGTAAAAAGGAAGTCATTCCAAGATTCTCAAAAAGGTATTCAACGATGAGTAAATTACTTACCATAATGCTAATTAGAAATTTCGCTTGGTAGGCAAGCCGGACAAACATGTTCCGCAAAATATGTTTCAGCAAAATAAATGATTTGGTTAGTCCTTTGCTTGTAGCAAGGTCATAGTAGGGCTCCTTCCTCTCCTCTTCAACAAGTTCCAACATGGATTGGAGAAAATACATCGTTGGAAGAATAGCTAAAACTAATGCAGGTGCTAAAATAGCTTCTTCTTCACCGGCTCCTGCAAGCTTTATAAAGGTCGTCCCTGTCTGGAAATATAGCCATACGAGAAACATCTGAGAGGCAACAACGAAAACGACATCTGGAATACTTTGCAGGAAAGAAGATGATGATAAACAAACTTTATAAACCCTCTTTGGAGCACGCCATAAAATAATGGTTCCAAGAAGAGCAATAAAGAAGGAAACAATAAGAGCTAGACCCAATACTCTCAAGGAGCTTGCAAAGGCCTTAAATATAATGGGAAATAGACTTCTTTCTACCCCAGAGGTTGGGTTTGTATAGACTAGCGACTCCAGGCGCATCATTTGTCCAAATACGCTACCGATTGATTCAAATCCAGGCCAAACAAAACCTTCAACCGTCATAAATAAAGGAGAAATACTTATTAAAAAAATGCCCACTATTAGAAATAAAGGTTTCAAAATTTCACTTAATAAATATGTTTTCCATTCCAAAATGATTCACCCACTTAACAAGTAATTGAATCCATAAATGTTATAAATTTATTTTTTTATTAGCATATTCACTTATTTGTGTATCATGTGTTGATAGAATAATGATTTTCCCTTTAGATTTTAAATACTTTAACAACTCTAGGAAACTATTCACAGAATCACTATCAAGGCTTGCCGTGGGTTCGTCCATAATAATGATTTCAGCATCCTTCATAAGTGTTCGGGCTAAAGCAATTCTTTGTTTTTGGCCACCCGATAAGTTTGAATTATTGAAGTCAATTTTATACTGTAAGCCCTCATCCAAATGATTAACGAAGTGTAATAGTTTTGTATCATTAATTAACACATTCAGTAGTTCATCATCATTGTATAGACCGAAGGAAGTAATATTATCAGAGATTGTCCCTTTGAATAAGCTTATATTTTGATTCAGGTAAGAAATTGATTGACTAATCTCATAATCGCTAATTTCATACACGTCATTCAATACAATTTTTCCCTCAAAGTTTTTATTAATCCCTGAAAGTGTTTTTAGTAAAGTTGTTTTCCCAGCACCGTTTCCTCCTGCTATGGATAAAATATCGCCTTCTTTTAATTTAAAACCATAATGGTCAAGGATGGTATGCCTATTATCTAACGTTTTTAATGTTAATGTCTGGCTAGAAAAGCTTTGTACGCTATCCACAAGTGTTTTTTTTGTCTCCTCTTGGCCATTGTAATAGAATTCTTCAATTCTTTTTATAGACCCTTTCAACATACTCCAGTTATAATAAATATCCATAGATGCCATAACAGGACTAATTAACATTCCGAAATACGTATTAATAGCTACAAAGGATCCTATGCTTAAATTTCCGTACAATAATAAGAAGGAACTGAGAGAAAGTACACAAAAAAAAGTTACCCAATAAGACATTAAGTTTAAAGAAGTAGAAGCTCCGTTTAAAATACCGTTTATTTTAGAGTATTTTAATAAGGACTTTAATTTCGGATTTAATATGCCAGTAAAATGAGAATGCCCATTTAGCATCCGTATATTCTCATAATCATCAATAAATGTATTGATGTATTCTTGATTATTGGCTGACTTTGATTGGTATATAAAAGACATTCGCTCGATTTTCCCTTTTACTCTTTTTGTGAAATAAATAATAAAAGGCACACAGGCAAGCATTATGAAAACAAATTGCCAGCTTAACCATAAGACCAATAGAATTGCTCCTATAAATTGAAAGCTTATTTGTATCCCGATGGGGAAAAGGTTTTTAAATATTGTTTTCAAATTGTTGATATCACTATAAAAGTGACTGTGAATTAATGAGCGACTGTATGAATTGTAAAAATGCAGGCCTTTTTCTTTAAAATTATCAATAAGGTGCAATTGTATTTCGTATTGCAGTTTGTCAGAAAGTATATGTATATTTTTTTGTTTTAAAAAGTTGAAGTATATGTTACCAATTATTAAAATTAAAAACATAATTAGTATAGTTAATAATAGCTCAATTTCTCTTCCCGGTAGAACGGTATCTAGTAAAATTTTATTAATCAAAGGAACCAGTAAAGGTATACTAGCCGTCAAAAAAATGGAAAAAGATATGATCAATATCTTTTTTACGTGATTTTTAGTAAAGTTGATTATTAACTTTTTAAGCATTTTATCCTTCCTTAGTAAAAACAATGGTGGGCCCTTATTGTTTTTAATCTAAAAATCTAAACTTATAAACTCTTAGTTTCGTACTAAATAGAAATCGCAGGAATTATCATAGCATTCCGGAGTATTAGACACATAGTTACCTTTAGTTAATTCTACAGCATCTCCTAATTCAATTAGCTTTGGAGCTTTGTACTCTTTGTATTCTTCTTTTTTCATTTCGCTTCACCTCTTCGTATTATTTAAGGACCCACCATTCTTTTAACTAAATCGTTCCCTTAACCAAGCTTCTAAAGTAAGAGCTCTTCCTATTGAAGAAATGTCAGAAAAGCTAGAGATATTACCGTGATAAAAATTTTCTAATCTATCATTGAACGTATCTATATCTACATCTATGAAATTCCTTACATATTCAAGGTCGCTAAACTTAGTGATACTTGACCATTCTTTTTGGATACCCTTTATGATCAAATGGCCTTGAGTTGACTTACCAACCCTTGTTCTAATTTTTTCGGGCAAAATACCTTTTAAAGCAGCTCTTAAAATATACTTATTTGATTTCTTATTATCTTTAAAATAGGGAGGTATATTGAGTAAAAATTCAATTAATTCTAGATTTAAAAATGGATATCTGATTTCTACCCCATGTCTTCCATAAATATACGGTGCCGACCATTCATGCCCATTTTGATAAACGATAGCTTTGTAATAGTTCTCAATTCCTTTAGAGTCTGAAGTGTAACCGTTTGAAACGAAATTAGTTTTAAGTTGAGGTTTGTTTTTCATCCATAAAATCTCCTCGTTCGGAGGGATAAGAGATTTCCAGTATTCTTTTTTAAAGCTTTCTTTGATACCGGATTTCCCCAAAATATTCGTATAGTGTTTAATGAATGTATTGAATCTTCTCCTAACTAATAACTCTCTTAAAAAGCCTTTCTGAGTGTCTAGTACATGATCTCCTAAATGACCACTGAAAATGTACTTAATATTACTTTGCTCCAAGAGGGGAGGAACAAGTTTAGCTAGTGCATGATTCAAGAAAGGGAAGGGTTCAGGATACTTACCTAGTACCTCCAGTCCGTCCTTAAAGCTCCAATAATCATCTGCTTCTAATATAGTACTTTCTTTGGGAGGATACCTTCTCAGGGATTCCTTTATATAGGATGTTTCGTTAGCATCTGGATTTGAAAAGTTTAGAGAATATGTATATGTATTCATAGGATTTAAATATCTTTTATTGTACGCAAAACTGTAAATACTATTTGAATCCAGCCCACCACTAAGAGAAAAGGCAATCTTTTCATTTTTGATATCCGAAAAGTTTTTATCAATAGAATTCTCAAAGATGGTTTGAAAGGAATTGATTAAATCTTCCTCATTATCAAGATATCTGTAATCGTTTTTCGGGAATTTATAATACATATATTTTTCCACTTTTTTATCATTAAGGTTAATGCATACAGCTTGTCCAGGCTCAACTCTAAAAATGTTTTTGTATATTGTAGGGCTAGTAGCTGAGGGCCTTATAGATATATACCGTTCGATATATTCACTGTTCAATATTAAGTCTGATGAAGACTCTTCGAGTAGATGATCAATGTGGGATGACCATAAAACAGAGTTCTCATCAATACTATAAAATAAAGGTTTCAGTCCTAAAGGATCCTTTGCAAGAGTCAGGATATTTTTGTGAACATCAAATATAACTAGTGAAAACCCACCTTTAAAGTTATTTAAAAATGAAAATCCATTGACTAAGTATCGTTCAACAATTGTTTCAGCATGGAAATTGCTAAGTTCTCCATTTTTAAAAACGTAATAAGTTTTTTCACCTACAAATACTTTCTGTTGCTCTATGAATTTATTACTCTTTCTTGCATTTTGAAGATCCTCAAATGCGCTAGTTAGACCTAAAAAGGACATTGATCTTCTCCTTTAGCTTTTAAAAGTAGTTAAATACTTACTTCTGATATATTCTTCATTATCATTGATAACTTTGCCATTGTATTCTAGCCAAGCATGAGCTTCAAAGGTTTCTCGTGCTATCCCTATATGAATAGCAATATCATAGCCTAGTTTTTTAATTAACATATAGCCTACTAGTGACTTGTGAAGACATAAGGCCTTTGACTTAAGTGGATGATGCTGACAAACTGAATCTATATCCTTACATATTTGAACAATATCACTTGTTTCTGTGACCTTTTTACGGTAATTCTTATACTTCATATTTAAATCTTCTATGATTGGCTTTATTCCATAATCCTTTAATTTTTTATCCACCGAGTACAGTAGTACAAAGATTCTGACCTTATTTTTTTTCATTTGTTTCCATCACCAATTCGGCTTTTATTAGGGAATCGAGAAATTGTTGCACGTCATTCCTTAGAACATCCTCTGAGACATCAAATTTATTTAAAGCGCTTACAATTATATCGTTTATATTACATACATCATTCTCATCTATTAAACTCCAAATAAATTTTGAAAAATTATCTAAGCTATAATACATACTGTTATTGTAATCGAATATAATTGATTGCTCTTCAGAGATGTCAGTTACATATACATCTTCTTTAATAGTATACATAAATTACCTCCATATCTATTTATAGACATATAGTAACATTAGGATTTATAATTTGCAAAAAATTACATATATATTTTTCCTAAATTGACTAGTAACGAATCCACACTCTTAATAAATTCGCACTCGCAATTCTTAAACACCGTCTAAGAAGGTACAGGATTATATGTTACGGGCGAAAGAAATTTCAAAAAAACATATTAAGATTTTTGTTGATACATTAATAAAAGAGGATGTACAAGCACCACAAGTATCTGATGTAAGCATAAGTTATTCAAACATTTTCAGATAAATTACTAATGCTTCAAATGTCTCTGCTTATGTCTGCTGGAACAGTAAACTGTGCTACTTCTGCGGCTGCCAGTCAGCGAAGCAATCTCATGCTTAGTTATCAACGATTATCATTAGAAGTTTCCCGACTTGCCAAAAGTGGGGTTGATATTATGATTAAAGACGGGTGGTTAGAACAACCACCCGGGATAAAAAAACGTAACAAATTAGCGAGAGATAAACAAAAAGGCTGATCTAAAAAAGATCAGCTTGTCCCTCCATACTATAGCCTGATTGCCGGAGTGGCCCCTCAATCTACGAATCGTTTCCGTACCCCTTATAGGAAAAGGGTCTAGTTAAACACCCTATTTTCGGAAAATTTTATCACCTAAAAACCACAACTCTTCTTTGTGATGGAAAATCCTATACAAAAGGACGCGTTATCGATAAACGCGCCGTTTGTTTGAAAGGATCTCTTAAAGTGTATTATGAATCTTGAAATCCAAATGTACCTATAAGGAATGAAATAAGAAATAATAATAAAATTAATATATTAAGTAGGATAAGAGAAATTCTAACACTACCCTTGCGCCCCAGATATGCACATACTATTCCTAGCACGCCAATAATAAAAGGGGAATAAACACTTAAGTTCATAATGTAATCAAAGAAGTTACCTCCCCATTGTGAAGGGTTATATACGAAGAGGAAAAATGTTAAAACTAAAAATATTGCGGATAAAATCGAAAAGAAATTTCTAATCAAAATCACCACCACCGTGATATTTAATTATGTCATTCATCATGATGTAATATGGCCTTATAGAAGAAAGGTTTTGTAAGGCTACTGTCAACGTGTGAAGACAAAATTAGGAATGTTGTCTTTACCATTATATACAAAAGAAAATAACCTGACAAAAATATGGTTATTTTTATACGTTCAACATTATTCCTCTTTTCTCTGATTTTCTTCATCTGAATAAAATATTAAAAACCCTAAACATTCTAATAAATGAATGTTTAGGGTTACTTTTCTAATGTTGGTTAACAACCACAACTCTGGAATGTGTCAAGTCCGGTATTAGGGTAATATCGGAATTCAGCCGAACAACCTTCCATATAACAACAACTTGTATGCTTATCGCAATATGTCATATAAGCTGCTTTTACTTCTTTATTTTTATCTGTATTATTTTTTTTATAATTGGCCATCATTTTCCCTCCCCTTTTTGTATATTAATATTTATTGTTCAAATCTAGAGATTTACTTTCCGTTTGAATTCAGTAATGCAGACAGTTAAGAGTGTTAGCAACCCATCTGGTTCATCTTAGCTCTAAAAGCTGTACGAATTACCGGAGGACCATACCCAGGCTCTCCATACGTACAATTAATTAAATTTTGGTCACAATCGCAACGACTTGGGTAACCTGAAAAACTACGGTAACAGTAGTCGTGTGTTCTGCAACATGTGTCCAAGCTGTTTACTGTGCTGCCACTTCCACATCCTGCCCCACACCAATTATAATAGATAGGGATTAACGGACCTCCAACCCAAGCTGGTTCCGAAAACACACAACAACCATTTCCCATACAAGGGACTCCATCGTACCAAGCTTCAGCAGATACCTCATTTTGAGACTCCGCCCCTCAAGAAACTCTACAATACTTGGAGCGGTTAAATTGTCAACCTCTGTAGGCTCTCCTTCGTCGAACACGATCTCGTTGTCCTCAATGACAACAAGTCGAAGAGAGTTTCTGTTTTCAATTAGATGATATAGCCTTGCAAAGAAGGGGATTTCGTTGCTGCTAATAATCTCGGCTTTAGTATTTTTGTTAAACGTTATTACCTGCATCGTTACATCTACTTCTTTTTCAGTCCCAACACCCATAGTTAATTCTGCAGCACTCTGCTCCAAAATCGTACCGTCGAGTAGTTCAGTTAAATTTAAATGGTCTAATAACTTCTTAAACTGTTTGAAGTCTTCAGAAGGTAACCATTCTAAACCACTAACTGAGGACTTTCGAAAATTTAAACCTCCAAGTTCCCAATTACTTTCTGCCATATATTACTCACCTCTTTTTAGTATTGAAAGAACAATTATTGCTCTTTCTAATTAACTAAAGAGGGATTAGCAGTGAGGAAATAAACAGTTAGGATAAAGTTTATTGATTTTTTTTGAATCAACATAAGTTTTTTCATTAAAATTCATATTTTAAAGAATAAAAATGGGTAATTACTTGCCAATCATTGAACTAGATAAGTCCAAAATGTTGTACTCCACTTTTTCATTAGTTTTAATAATCTTTGTATGTTCCATTAGTATTCTAAATATTTCTTCTTCTGTTATTTTCCTTGTCCAAAACCGTTCGTATTCCTCTATTAGTAATGCAATTGATCCTGCTACATGAGGAGATGCCATTGAGGTTCCTGATAATTCTGTGTATCCTTTATCAATTGAAGTCGAAAATATACCTACACCAGGCGCATAAATAGAAACATCTTTATTAGTATTAGAGAAGGAAGCTACTTTTCTAACCTCGTTTATAGAACCAACACTAATTACTTCTTTGTAAAAACTGGGGTACAGGTATTCTTTAGTTTTAATATTTCCATCACCTTCATTTCCAGCAGCTGCTACAATACTAATATTATTTTTCTTTGCTCGCTTTATAACCTGATGTAGTTCTGGATAAGTAGATTTTAATCCTAGGGACATACATATTACTCTGACTCTTTCATTGTTATAGCCTCGCCAATTAATTGCGTAGTTAATTGCCTCCACCAAAGCCTTTACACTACCAGTCCCTGTGTGATCAAGTGTTTTTAAAACTAATAGGTTAGATTTTGGTGCTACTCCTACTACCCCGGTGTTATTTAATGACCCTGCTAGTATACCTGCTACGTGAGTTCCATGACCATTTAAATCTTGGTATATGGATGCGTCCCCGTTATGATCTTCAGTAAAGTTATACCCTCCAACGATTCTTTCTTTAAGGTCTGGATGCTTAGTTTCACATCCTGAATCAAGTACAGCAATTATATTTCCATTCCCAGTGTATCCTTGTTTCCATTTCCATGGTGCCCCGATAGAAGTAATATTTGATGGTATTTCTTCTTCTATGGCAGTAATTATCCTTTTATCTAAAGGGAGTTGCTTAACGATATCATATGTCATAGTTTTCACTCCTTTATAAGTCTATAACTATAAAGAGGAAAAAGTGCAGCCCCTTAAACAGGTTATTTATCTTTGACTTAAAATCTGACCTATTTAGTTAGGGGGATAAATCTCTCTGTAAAATAACTTTTATAAATCCATGGAGTAGAGTTTAAGTCGAAAACCTTTCCTTCACTTTTAAAGTAACTACTACTTAAAAGGAGGAAAAACTATGGAATTATCGTTTGTTTTGTTGGATGTTGGGTTATTTGGTTTACTTATGTCCATATTGGTAGTACTGAAAAAAATAGGACTATCATTTTCAAAGCAAGTAACGTTGGCCCTTTTGTTAGGAGTACTCTTTGGGGCGTTATTACACTGGACCCATTATGGACAAACTGAAATTTTAAACAAGAGTTTAGAGTGGATTGGAATAGTAGGGTATGGGTATGTAGATTTACTTAAGATGTTAATAATGCCTTTAATATTTGTATCCATTGTTATGGCCTTTGTGAAGAGTTCGTCAGGACGTAACTTAGGAAAAATGTCTTTTTCAGTAATTGGTATGCTAATTGGGACGACAGCCATAGCAGCGATTATAGGGATTGGGGCTTCTTTGGTTTTTGATTTGGATACTTCAAACCTAAGATTCGGGGAAGAGGAATCCATTCGTTCAGAGAACTTAGAAACCAGTTTAGATGATTTAAATAGTCAAACGATACCGGATAGAATCAGGGCTATTATCCCTCAGAACCCGTTCTTAGATTTTACTGGTAGTAGAAGCACGTCTACTATTGCTGTGGTAATTTTTTCTTCATTTATTGGTTTAGCTTTAATGAGGTTGGAAAAAACTTCCCTATTCCATGCAGATAAATTAATTGGAATATTCGATTCCTTGCAGCGACTAGTATTAAATTTGGTGAAAATTATTATAAGCTTTACTCCTTACGGTGTAATGGCTTTAATGACTAATATGGTAGCTTTAAGTAATTGGAACACAATCTGGGATTTAGGTAAGTTCTTAATTGCTTCATATATTGCATTAGGGGCAATGTTTATAGTTCATTTAATAATACTAGCCATAGCAGGTGTTAAACCAATGGATTATATAAAGAAAGTAAGTTCAGTTTTAACTTTTTCTTTTTCGTCTAGATCAAGCGCTGCCGCATTGCCTATGAATGTTAAAACTCAAAAACAAGAATTTAATGTATCTGATGGTATTGCTAATTTCTCTGGATCTTTTGGTTTATCCATTGGCCAAAATGGATGTGCGGGAATTTATCCGGCTATGTTAGCAGTCATGATTGCTCCAAGTGTAAATATAGATCCTACGAACCCAACTTTTTTAATTAACCTTGTTATAGTCGTAGCTATAAGTTCATTTGGCGTAGTAGGGGTAGGAGGCGGAGCCACCTTAGCGGCATTAATCGTTTTATCGACATTAAATCTACCAGTAGGCTTGGCCGGATTGTTAATATCTATTGAACCACTAATAGATATGGGGAGGACGGCTCTTAACGTTAGTGGCAGTATGACAGCTGGGATAACAACAAACAGGGTATTAAAGAAACAATAAATAAAAGAAGTCGATATCCATAATGTGGATATCGACTTCTTTTTAAAACTTAATATTATTCGGCTATTCTTTCTTTAAATTCAAAAAAACCTATGGTTTCAAGATTTGTTATTTTTTCTGCGTTCTCTAAAATCTTTAATTTGATGGATTGTTCAAGGTCTTCTCTTTCTTCAAAATGAGTCTGGTACAATACTTTTTTAATCTTTGGCTCTAATAGGTTGATATACTCTAGTATTTCTTCCTGATTACTCATAGTACCCCTCCAGATGTTGTTGTTACTACCTAAAGTGAAAAAGGTAGTAATTAATAAACGAATAAACACGAACATATGTTCCGTTATTTTTAAAATAAATGGTGTTTTATGTAATAAAATGCATGTTTATTTTTTAAAATTTCTATCACTTTACTAATTAAACAGAAGGAGGAGTGCGGACATGAAGGAAATAATAGTTTATACCAGCGCAACTTGTGGATTCTGCCAAAAACAAAAGGATTGGATGGAAATGAACAACATTTCCTATGAGGAAAAGGATATTTTTAAAAATGAATTATACCGAGAGGAACTAATGAACCATGGGGGGAGGGGAACGCCATTTACAGTTATAAAAACAAGCAAAGGTGTTTCTAAAGTCATGGGATTTAATCAAAAGCAGCTAGAAAAGGAGTTAATGATATAGAAATGCCTCGATAGGAGGGACAGATATGCAACAACAGAATGATTTTTATTATGAAAGTCTATTTGAACGGTATACAGAATTGAGAAAGGATTTACATCGCTGTACTAAAAAATTAGATGTAGCTCATAGTGAGGATATAGCTTTATATCAAGAGGTTTGTATGTTATTAGCCCAGCAAATAAACAACCTACGAAGCACTTGTTATGAAGTGTATTCCAAAGAGGATTGTCAAGAAAATTTAGATAAAGTGAAATAAATTATTAGTCAATAGTTTATTTTTACAAAAATAGGTAATAAAATAGACGTACCAGGAACATACGTTCCTGATACGTCTAGGATTTAATTCAATTTACTTTTATTAGACAGATAATTCAGAAATAAGCGGAAAGGTGGGGGCTCAATGAGAGAAGAAACAATTAAATTCAAAGAGTTTAAAAGAGATAATGAGAAACTTATGGCTCAACCCATTGTGAGAAGATTTTTGGATGATGAGGAGAACTTGAAATTATTAAATGGATACTTGGAAGGAGATGAAAAGGCTGCTGCTTTATTAGATGAGAGATTTAAGCAACATCATAATAAGGCCAAAATAATAAATTACTTATCCAGCTTAATTTATTATTTCTCCATTGACTATGATAAGAGAGCTAAATTAAAGTCCTATAGATTTCCCCTGATATTGAATAAACGGCTAAATGTAAATGAGAAGGATAATTCCGAAGATCTCTTGGGTACTTTTGGTAGTGAAACGGTCCCATATGAAGAAATAGTGGATAATAAATACTTAGAAAATATTTTTACAAACAAATCACTTGCGAAGGCTATTACTAAGCTTACTGACAAACAAAAGGAAATTGTCTCCTTGTTTTATATATATCAGTATTCCAATAAGGAAATTGCTGAATATCTAAAAGAAAGTGAGCAGAATATCTCAAACCTAAAGAGGCGTGCATTAAAAACGCTATATAAATTTTCCTCGTAATGTTAATTTTTTTTAATATACTCCTCTCTTAGATATAAGAGAGGAAAATATAACTGATGGTAGTATAGCCAAGTGGTAAGGCAAAGGTCTGCAAAACCTTCATCCTCGGTTCGAATCCGAGTACTACCTCTATAATCTACTAATGAAGACATGAAATCCGAATATATATTTTGAAAGTGGGTGATTGGTTTGGAACCGAATTATTGGGTTGCTTTAATAGGAAACTTAGGGTTCCCTATCGTAGTAACATTTTATCTGTTGATGCGATTGGAAAGGAATTTTAATCAGCTAGAACAGGTAGTTGAAGAACTAATATCGGAAATCCGAAAAAATAAATAAAGATAATTTTCAATTAACACACATGGGCGACTGCACTAGGGATTGATCGAAAAGCAAAGAGCGCTTTTCGTCATTCCCTACGTGTCGCTTCGGTACTAAACAGACCGATAACCACGGACTGTAAGGCTAACGCCAACATTCCGTAGGTTCCTGTTCTGTTTGCCTTCCGGCCATACCGAACGAGTCGAACGTCAAAATCGAATACATAAATCGTATAGCAGGCGCACGCCTGCTTTTCATTATGGTTATTTTTCCTTTTGCACTCCGAATCGTAAAACAGCACAAATCTTCTAACCTTCCAATGGGGCAGGAACCGTATGCCTTTCCCCATTGGAAGCTAAGAAGATTAAAAAACCGTCAATACACTTTCACGGCATAGCCTACGCTTTCGCTACGGTATTCCATGATGTATTGACGGTTTTTTATGTGTGTTTTGAGATTCTCCATAGCAAAAGGGAAAAATAATCCCCTTTAGGGGACTTACTCCGTTTCGGAGTTGCAAAATCAAAAATAATTTCAAAGGAGAGAAAAGCAAATGATTGTAAATCTAAATGATGTCCAAGCAGACGAAGGAAAACATTTTGTTCATACCAGAAAAGGAGGAAGTCGAAATGCTGAAAGAATAGAAGGTAAATCTGCATGGTGTGTGCAGTATGAACAAACCGATGGAAACAAAGTTCCCTTGTCTTGGGTAGAAAAAGGTCTTGTTGTTGAAGTGGAAAAGAAAAGAGAAGAACGATAGATAAATTTATTTTTTTAAAATTTCAAATAGGAGTGAATATCATGAGGAATGAATTTGTTCATCCAATAGTGGTTCCAGATGAAAAGTCGAAGGTTATAGCAAAAGCCGAGGTTCCTGAAAGGGTTAAAAACGTCACCAAAACATTAAAACCACTTGTGGGGGAAAATGTTTCACTAGCTGTTTTAGAGAAAGAAATGTTTAAACACAAGCCTATCCTTTCCATGAACGAGCTTAGAGACATCACGGATCCTGAAGGTAAGATTGATTTTTTGGGTAAAAGTTTTCCCATCTATATTAAACAAGGAGACGATTGGGTTTATCCTGATTACACCATGTTAATTAATCTTCATTTGATCGAGGATAACGGTGGTTTCTCTGAAAATTCAGTCGTCAGGGTCAATTCCCTTAAATATGAGGGAGTTGAGGAAACAGAACAAGGCTTGCGTCGTGTGTACGTTGATTTGTGTGAAAAATCAAATCAAGTGGAGAAGGAAAAAGAGCAAGAAAAGGAATACAGGCGTTCTATAAAAAACCATGATTGTGAACTCGAACTGTAGCCCGGCTAACCATAAAAATAATTTATCTTATAAACCAAATGAAGGGATATGAAAGTTCATGAATAATTCAAGGCGGGGGATTTATTTTCCCCTCTGATATAATGAATTTATGAAATTGAACCATATGGTTCAAAAAGGGAGGTCAACAATATGCCTGAAATTCATGAGGTGAATATAGATCAAATCACACAGGAGCTGCATAACGCTTTTTACTTGTTCAATCAGCACTATTTTAATAATGAGCTTCCGACTCCGGCTATAACAATTCAATCATCGGGTCACAAAAGGAAGTCGATGGGATGGTGCACGGTTGTCCCCGTTTGGGGTGACAAAGAAGGCAAAACCAAAATGTACGAAATCAATCTATCAGCAGAGTTTCTTGATCTGGACTTTTACGAAACAATGGACACTCTGCTTCATGAAATGGTGCATCTTTACCACAAAGTCCATAACATACAGGATTGCAGCCGCAAAGGGACATATCACAATAAGCATTTTAAAAAGAAGGTATTAGAGATCGGGTTTGAATATCAAAACGATAAACCTGACGCTAAGCATGGGTGGACTTATGCAAGACTTGGACAGAAAGTTAAAGATGAAATTTCAAACATGAATATAAGCGCTGATGTATTTACGATCTCCCGGCGTGGTTCCATATATTTTAACGCTCTTGAGAATGGCCAGTCGGCGGGGGAAGCTGAAATGCAATCAGGAAGGGAGACTTCATCGGCAGGGAAGCCTTCTTCATACAAATGGGTATGTTCAGGTTGCGGGCTTATTATGCGGTCATCAAAAAAAGAAGTGAATGTAAAATGCGGTGACTGTGATATAACCCTAGAAAAGCAATAGAAATTTGGCTTTCTCTTTCTTCCGGAATCATGGCCGAAAACCATTGTTCGTCTTTTCGGACTTGGCCAATCAACCAGGGCAAAATATCGTTCGTCTTTTTTAATCAATTTGTCCTGGTAATCCGGAGAAAAAGAGACGGTTTTTCGTTACAAAGACGAACATTTCCTAATAAGAAATTAAAATTTCAAGTACTATAATGAAAAGGGAGTTTTGTTATTATGAAAACATGCTGCTACTGCGGAAGTAAAGTCGAATTATATGAACAATATTACTACTACTGCGACTTTTGCGAGATGAAAATTGACAAGGCAGATGTACAACAAGACAGCAAGCGGAAAAACTTCTTGCCAGAGTCCCAACCATCCAATATTGATGCAGAGAAGTCCACGCCTGAATTAATGACCTATACAACGATTGAACTTTTGTTTATGTTAAAAATCGCTCGTAAAGAGCGATCAGAAACCTACCATGCTCGTCATACGTTTATTCAAGCCATGAAAACGGGTGCTGATGAGTTTCAAGACGGTGAACGTTACACCTATGAACTGTATGATTACTGGACAAGAAAGTGCTTTGTACTAGAAAATTTGATACGTGAACGGATTGGATACATCCCGCACAAATTAACAGAATCCTATATTCAAAATCTTTCAGCAAGAATGGAAGAATCAACAAAAAAGAGGATGACCCTCAGGAAAGCAAGAAGTATTCAGGAAGCACAAAATAAATAACTTGAAGGAAATAGTGTCTGGCAACCAATAAGCCGTTTGAACTTAAAAAAATAGCCGACTTCTCTTAACGTACAGGAGACCGGCTATTTTTGTATCAAATTTTGCTTAGCTTGATGGGCATGTGGCTGTATCCCTCAAAGAGTTATTTGATAAAAGGGGGTTATGGATTTTTCCCAATCCATGTCCTAAAATTACACGTATCTCGGAGTACCCCCATTAAAAAACATAATTACCATAACCCCGGTAAGGGGTTTCCATCATAATCTCCTGTGACTTCGACTTCTGCTTCCTGGGTAGTTTTATTCTTATATGGGTCGTCGGGATCAATAAACTTCCGACACTTGGCATGTAACCAAATGTTCATCGGACGGTTATTAACGATTTCAATTTCATCAATGTCTGCATCCGTATACCTTGAGAGATATTCCTCAATGATTTCTGGCAAGTCTTCTTCGTTGATCTCAAATTTCCGTTCAACAAACCCTTCCTTGCTGTAGTATTTTATTGGATATACATCACGTATTGCCATGAGTCCACCTTCTTTCATTTTTCTTTTGCTCCCAAGAAACTATAAACCATAAACCTTCCTAATCTGGTAGCATGAGGACAATACCAACAAATAGAACAACGACAAAAAAAAGATATGGTCCGGCTTCATAAGCCCCCTCGCCGTATAGTCATTAAACACGAATGACCGTTTGAATAGGAACAAACCCGTCAAGTAAATAGTGATCAGACCCTTCACCATATACGACTGCACAAACGTTTTGAAAACCATCATTTTTCGATTGAATCAAATCTAACGTATCTTGAAAAAGACTTTCTCCTAACATATCTTTACTAACGTGGTCCATATATAGACGATCACAAGATTTAATACGAGCATATTCATTGATGAATTCATCAATAGTCAATATGTTGAGGTTATGATCTTGGTATTCTATTAATTCTTTGATGTATAAATTTCTCTGGTGATTTGAATATCCTTCGATACCATCAACAAAAACGACATTCAAACCCTTATTAGCATCATGCAAAGCTCGTTTTCGTAACATGACAGACTTTCCACTTCCGGTTTTACCGATAATTTGTTGCTTCAAGATTTATCTCTCCTTCATGAATGAACATGCATCTCGTTTTCGAGCTGATCTTTAAGAATCTCCATTCCCTTAAGACTTAACACGAGACCACCTTCAAATTCCACATTGTTGTCATTAACCTCTCCTGTAATAATACATTCCCTTTGAGCTTTATATTTCTGCAAAATAATCTTATCGTCTTCCACAAAAATCTCCATAGAGTCTTTAATCTTAATATCCATGGTTCTCCGTAGTTCCATTGGAATAACGACACGACCTAATTCATCAATTTTTCTTACGACACCTGTACTTTTCATAATATAACTACTCCTTTATAAATTTAATAATTGTTATACAGACGTTAATTGATTCTTCAAATCATCTACCTTTTGATTTAATTCTTCAATCTTTTGAGAAATTTCTTCCTGCTTTTCTTTATCATCTGTGTCATCTAATTCCTTTTTCAGCTGGGCTTTTTCATTTTCAGCCGCATAAATTTGCTTCTGTAAATCAAGGGCCTTATCCATACGTTTTTGTAATTCCTCACTAGGGGTTTCTAACCCTTGAACAAACTCTTCAGCCTTTTCAACATCGCCAAGTTGTAAATAAGCTGTTAAAACAGCATTTATTTGTTCATTATTTAAAGTCATACCTTCATGTAAAGAAGTAATCTGTCCCCAATCCTCCTGTAACATAGCCAGGTAAAGAGAGGCTGTATCATTTGGCTTTTCTAGCCCCTGTATCAAGTCTTCTAATTCCTTTTGTTTTTCCTCTTGATAAAGTTTTTCAGCAACTTCCCCCGCCATTTTAGGGTCGTTCTGTATGGCCTTATCCATCTTCCCTGCTTCAACATACAAATGGTTTAGAATCTTTCGATCAGCTTCCTTGAGGTTTCCATACCCGATTTCTTCTAATTTTTTTATTGTGCTTTCAGGATTCTCAAAAAAAGAGTCACGGTAGATGGTAACTATTTCCCCTTTTGCCTGTGACTGCTGGGATGCTGTTGCTGTATTGGTTTGGGACTTCTCGTTAATATTGGACAAAAAGACACTCAGGATTATGGCACAGAGAACGGCACCTGCTAACGCACCGTATAACTTTTTATCGCTTTTACCACTCTTTTTAACCCTTTGATTTTCACTTGGTTCACCTTCAGAGTCTTCTTCTAAACTTGCAACCATTTCCTGCCGGCTCTCTTTCAACTCTCCATCTCTTTTTATCTTAGCTTTTGACAACAATGAAGCCCACTTACTTTGATTTAGCGCAGTTTGTGCTTTTTCTTTTTTCCTCATATCAATGCGGTAGATTTCTCCATTGATATACTCTTCCATTTCTTCAAGGGTTTTTGCTTTGAGATAGAGCTTTTCAGCAAAATGAATCACATTTTCATTTTGTTCAAGGAAGTCCGCGCGCCGGGGCTTTCCAAACACACGGGTCATAGATGTGAGAGATAAAATCACCAATTCTTTTATGGCCTGGACGTTATCTTTTTGTTCATAAAGCTCAAAGGCATCGTGTTCAATAACCATACTTTTCATTGTCTGATCATGCGGGTCAATAGCAAAGTTTTCTTTTTGCCAAAGGACGTTCACGTCCTCCCTTTTAGCCATTTCAATTAAAGACCGGTAGTAGTAAATCTTTTCTTCTAAGAAGAGAGTCCTCAAGTAATCAAACATTTTCAAACCTTTTAAGCTATACTCAAAAATAACCTGGCCGTTCCGGCTTTCTATATTCTGAGCTGTAATAAAGTGAGGGTCATCCGAAATGGAGTCCATCTTATTTGTATAAGATTCTTCAATTTCCTCTCGGTTTTCAGTTTTATATTCATCTGCCGGTTGATAAAAGCGGAAGACATCTCCATTGACTTCTATTGTGCCGTTTTTGTTAGCAACAGTACGATACATGCTTTTTCCCTCCCTGATCCATTATTGCAAAGGTGGCAGTTTCTTAATTTTATTCTTTACATTATCGCTATCCCATAGATAAATAGCACTTTCTCGTGATAATGGTGGAAAATCGTTTATTATTAATTTTCCCTCATTTGTTTTCAAAAACGTATATTGGTTGTAGTATTGTAAATCGACTGATTCGGTTTCAGACTCGTTAATCTTAAAAACCAACTCGTGAATCTTTGATTTCTCATGATTTATAATTTCAGGATTTTCTAATTTAAGGTTTGTGAATGTAGGAGAGACTTTATTGTACTTCGACTCAAAAAGTTCAGCTTTTTTTAAATGTAGCTCAACCTTTATTTGTTCAGTATTACTTGTTACATGCTCCCCGTACTTTTCCAAAAAAGGATGAATTACTATCTTTTGAGCAAGGGGTTTTGTCTTTTTACGAATTTCTTCAGATGTTTCCCCTTTTTTTTCTTTTAACCGTTCATTTACTTTTGCAATAAACTCTTTTTCCTTTTCGTTTACAAAAAATATCATTTCCTTCGCTAAAGAAATATCCTCTTTTGTAAATATAGGCTTATCAGGTTTACTTTCACTTTTAGCCTCTGATTTTTCTTCCCCAGCATTAGAACACCCCGTAATCAGAAATACAGCAGCAGTTATTAGTAAAACCATAATCTTTTTCACAAAACATTCTCCTTTCTGTCCTTAACGTCTTCCTGCATAACGTACAACATTTTTAACGCCAGATGATACTGCACGACCAGAACCGGTTGATCCACCAAACTGATTCAGCAAAGAGGGAACAGACAACGCTAATATAAAGAACGCAATACCATAAAGCATGGCTCCTTGCTCAAGGGAGACTAACTGCTTAAATCCTAGTGCGTAACACAACGTTTGAAGTGAAAAAGTTAACACATTGCTTATCAATGTTTTTAACCAAATGTTGAAGAAGTTGTATGTGTCATTTACAATCGTTGGAATAGCGATTACTCCCGTGATAAACAACAAAGTAAAAAGGGCATATCGATAAAGATAAGCAATCGCAAAAACAATGAGGATTACTGCTAAAAAAAGCGATAAAACGATGCCGTAGGCGGGGGAATTTACTGCGAGAGCGATGGCAATATCTTTCCCACTGACAACCGACTCTCCGAGTGCTTCAGCAATATACCGTTGAAGTTCCATGACCCATTCAAAAAATTTAGTGTAAACCCCTAATAGTATCCCGCCGGCGAGGAGTTGCCATAATTTTTCTTGAAGAATGTTCATCCCTTCTTCAGCCTGCCCCATATATAAAACTGTGATCTTCATGGCATGATATAGCAGGAAAATGGATGCCATCGTCCAAGACAAAGTTTCAAAGCCATACATAAACCACAAATTATCAGCATCTGTTGTAATATTTTTAGGGGTTTTCACGATATCGGATATTTGGTCGACACCTGCTTTCACCAATCCAACCATATTTGAGAACAGGAAAGCTCCAGATACATGACAGGTCACGTCATACCAAGCACAGTCAAAAGTGTTGGATGAGTAGTTGTACTTATCAAGCCCAATGTCTTTCATATAAGATTTGAGATGTTCTACTTTTCTGCCAGTGTTACCAGTTTCTTGTTTATATTGTTCTATCACATCATCATAGAACCCACCGGGTTCCGCAAATACGGAAGAATTAGTGATAACAAAGGCCCCTATAACAATAAATATTGAGATAATGAACACTCTCTTTGCCATACCTACCCCCCTTAAATTTGAGACAATAGAAACACAAGTAGGATCAAAAACACACCAACAATTTTCCATAATCTCAATAGTGTATTTTTCTTGATTTCAATGATTTCATCTTCATTTAACGACTGGCCGTATCTTAACTCATATTCACGGTTTGCTTTATCGATTTCATTTTTTGCCAACCGATCGATGGCCGCCAGTATTTTCTTTCTTATATGTCCTGAGATGAGCAAAACTTTTTCCATAAATGCTTTCATGTCATCTCTCCTAACTCAACCTCTATTTTTCTAATTCATTAAAAAATTTAAGGGAATTTTCTATCGGACGTAAATCGTGATTATTAACCTTTAACTCCCCATTTTCCTGAACAAAGGTCACTTTCGACATAAGAAAGTACGTCGTATATTGGGAAGGGTCTTCCACCTCCACATCTACCCCCCCTAGGGAAGCTTTATAAATCGCATAGACGAGGTATGTCCCTTTCTCTTGTTGTCGAACAGATATATTATAAATATCAATCTCTTCAAGCTCTGCTCGTTCGTGACTCATCCCTCGTTCCATGTTCTCTGTTTTGTTAAGGTAACTTTCCGTCATATAGCTTTTAGCATTACCTTCCATCAAAGCTGATAAGTATTCTTCGGTTTTGGTATAAACCTCCTGATTCATTGATGCTGTGGTTTTTAATTCTGTAACCTGACGGGAGAGTTCTTGATTTTTAGCTTGTAAATCTCCGTATTTTGTATAGAAATTGAAGAAGAAGATGCTAACGATCACAAGCAGAAAAATCAGTATGATTGAAAGTAAGTTTAAATGTTTTAGCATCTATTCAACCCCTTTTTTTAGCATCAATACTACATTCCGTTTAGACTAGGGACATTGTGAACATCCAAATAATCTCCCGGCTTTACTCGTTCGCCGAACAGATTCCCTAATTGGATTTCAAAGTGTAAATGAGTACCAGTTGAACTTCCTGTTGTTCCACAAACGCCAACTTGTTGTTTGGCCTTCACTTGATCCCCTTTCTGTACACTTAATTCAGACATATGTGCGTATGCACTATATACATTGTTTTGGTGCTTGATGATCACTAGATTACCGTACCCTCCGTTATTAAATTGGGCATAAACCACTTCTCCCTGTTGGGCAGCCAATATAGGATCTGGCTTCTCACAATCAAAATCTAACCCTTTATGAAATTCAACAGATCCATCTGGCCAAGTGCGATAACCGAACTCGGAAGTAATATAAGGATCCGTTGTAGGTAAAACAAATCCATCACTATTCGTTACTGTACAGTGCATGATTAACCCTCCAAGCTGACTGGAGTACTTTTTGATGGTAGGGATCCAATGGGCATTTAAGTTGTTAGGGTCGTTCTTAACCCCAATAGGAGCGTATTTCTGACCAACCTGTTCAATCGTAAAAAGACCTTCTGCATAATAATTATCATAAAGATTATCAGCCATGGCATCTAAACCAGCTTGAAGGCTGTCATAGCGAAAAAAATCATTAATAGTTGAGTTATATAATCCCCCGGGATTGTTATAATTCTCCACTAAGTTGGATGTTCCAAATCCTGTTTCGTGAAAGGCAATAGAAGCCAGGAGTACCGGATCAAGGTTATATTTCTCAGCAACCTCAATGAATATATCCCCTTTTCCGGTGAAGACACCTGCATCCTGGAATTGACTTATGTACAATTCCCTATTCAGTTCCCCATCAGGTTGGCAAGTTGCATAAGATCCGGTATGGTCATTCAGAATGTCCTTGTTTGCTTCAGGATTTTCTTTATCAAACCCTTCACTTTGAGGGAAAAAGATAAAGATACTTGCAAGTAAGCAAATAACGCCAACAGCCAGACAAGCTATCCCTACCGGGGATAGCACGGCTTTCATTATGATCGTTGCAAGTATGCTTTTCCCTGTTTCTTTCATGCCTGACACCCTTTATACATAATCATGAATGGATTTTTTCTCTTTCCATAAATGGTAAACCAGATCATTCATTTGGACTTCTAACTTAATTTTCTTAGATCCCGTATAGAAAATGCCTTTTCCGGCTTGTTCATCTTGAGATCCTTCCTTTAAGATAAGGACACTTCGTTCTTGTTTACTGAATGTATTACCTAATTCCTCTTCTAAATATTTCAATTCTTCTTCTGCCATCGGCAGATATAATCGTTGGATGGATTGAGTAATGACGGCTTCGCCATAATTTCGATATTCATCCCTTGCTGATAAAAAGTCCTTAATCGACTGGGAAGCTGTGATAATACCTGTATTGAATGAACGTAAAACTTTCATCATATAGTGAACATAGTTCATAGCTAAAGGCACTTTCGGATCAGCAATGATATGTGCTTCATCAATAAACACATTCGTTTCTTGTTCACGATCCTCCATGACCTGATTGGTTGTATGCGAAAGAATATTATAAAATAAAATTCTCTGTATTTTATCTTGGTTCTGCAATGCCTTTAAATCGTAGTTGACCAGGTCGCTATCAATATTAGCGTTTGTAGGACCATTCAAAAGATCGCTGTACATACCAAAAACATAAGCTTCTAATGTTGTGTGAAACTCTAACATTTTTTCATAAACAGTGGGATTTTCTTCTTTGTCATCTTCGATCAAATCATATAAATCTTCTAAAACAGGAAAGTCTTCTGACTCTAATCTCGTTGTATCTGTCGTATCGGTGATTCCAGCTTTTTCTTCATATAATCTTTGAATATATCTAGACAAAATATCTTCTTGAAGGTCATTCATAGAAGGATATATTAAGCGAAACATGGTTAACAAGTGACTAATTTTTGTTAAAAGAACACTTCCCATTTCTACATCTTCCATGTCTTCATCGGATATAGATGGTAAATCAAACGGGTTGACCCGTTTCCCTCCTTTCAATTGGAACTTTACCCAGGTTCCTCCCATGTCTTCAAAAATACGCCCAAAGTCACCTTTAGGATCAATCGCAATAACCTTCCTGCCAAGCATGTATTTGTTAAGCATGTTAATCAGCAAATAAGTTGTCTTTCCAGAGCCAGAAATTCCAATAACAAATTCATGTCGATTTAATAATTTTGTATCGTCAACGATCACCACATTACCTGTCGAAATGTTTTTTCCTTTGATATCCCCTTTTTCATCGAACATTTCATTTTCGTGAAAAGGGAAAAAGTACCCCACAGCTTCTGAATTCATCATCTTGTACGTTAATTCTTTTACGTAGTTATAGTTAAGGGGCAAGAAGGAATTAAACGCATCAATCGCACGGTCTGTCGGATTGTGAATAACTCCAATGGATTCAAAACGAGATTTAACCCGTAACGTCAGTTGATCCAACTCGTTTAAGTCCTTTGCAACCAAATGGATTAAAGTATGAAATAGGTAGATTTTATCGCTGGAATACGTTAAGCTTTTAAGCATTTCCTTGGCTGAATCAATTTGTGCGTCTGCTTCTATCTCGGTCTCATCATCAGCAAATCGATTATTTTTTTTCATCCTATTTTGCTTAATAGACTTGATAAGATTATCTTTTACTTCTCCTATGGAATATTCCTTAATGTAGTTGACAATCGAAATATTCTCCGACATTTCAGAGATTTGCTGGACTTTCCTTTGATCCTGAACAGGGTCATAATTGACGACTAGAAGGGTTCTCGTGTAATTTGATCCCGTTCTGACATACGTTTCTTTTTCTTTGATACTATCTGGTGAAATGGCTGTTAGGAGGTTCTGGTTTTGAACAATCGATTCTTCTGCCTTTTCTCTTTTATGTTTGGTTGGCTTAAAAAGCGTAGAGAGCAGTCCCACAAATAATCACCTCTATTTAAACGTTTCTGAAGCTCTTTTTCTGACTAATTCATCTAATTCTTTACTGGTATCCTTCCCAACCACAACTGGAGATTGAGATTTGGCCTTTTTAACAATCCCTTCCCCCTGCGATTGAGCATTTTCAAAATCAATACATGTATAGATTAACCGTATAAGATCATCGTTTTTTAAAATGTTTGCTGTAAGCTTCTCGTAACCAGAAAGCATATTTTCTAATTTGAATTGAATGTGATTTGCCTTCATCTCAATAGTATCGTAGGCATTCGCTTTATTTGGAACAGAGATGCTTACATAGCGCTTTCTCGTCACCATGGACTTGTTCTTTTGTATATCTTCAATTTGTTCCATATAGGCTTCTTTGACTTTTCTTAAGGTTGCCCGATCCTCTCGACCTGTTTCTTTTATCCAAGCAGAATAGGAAGCTAAATTAATAGGTTGAGCAATTTGTTCTACCTGGATTTGCTTTTCTTCTAACTCATTAATAAAGTTCTGATAAGAAACGAGAACATCGTCCTGATCTATTTCATTCATCAAAGATAAGTTAATACTTGATACTTCAATGATTTTTACAAGACGATTGTCTTTCGTTTCAATACAACCGTTAGCAATGTTTTTGACTGGGATCTTCACTCTGGTATCCCCAGCGCCTTCTTTTGTTGTCGCCATCGTCATTGCCCCTTTTGAATAATAAAAATCCTTTACACGCCTTTTGTAATTCATTCTCCATAAGAGTTTGTATTGCAGCAGCGATATATTTTTTCGTTCGGGATGCTTACTCACTTGTAAAATCAACATGATCATCGTAGGCGTAAGAGAAATAATAATAATCACCTGATTGACTGAGCCCGTCATCACGTAATAAACAATCACGATAGCTACAGACAGCATAACGGCCGGTGCCAAAATCAGTAAGTCCAGGAAGGCTAAACTACCAATGAGATATTTTTTAGAGTCAATATTCATCGGCAGTTCAACTTTTCCTTCTTGCCTAAGTCGTTCTTTTCGATCTGTAAACAATTCTCTTGACATATTATCCCGCCTTACAAGTTCGTATCGATGTATTCAACGATCGGTCCTGCAAGCAGGAACACGATTACACCAAAGGCACAGAGAACAAGTCCTTTTTTGAACTTAGGCCCGGAATGGTCGTCTCCAGCCCAAACCCCAATTGCACAAATAAGAAGTCCGATAGCAAATACAGTAAGAAACGTTGTTTGCAAATCGGCGAAAAGAATATCTAAAAACTGTCCAATTCTATTAAACATGCGCCATTCTCCTTTCTACCACTGTAATTCCCTTACATTCTACCATTATTTGTCGGAACAAACAGTCTCATGTCAAATAACTGCATCTATGAATGTAATAAACCCAACTGTCCGTGTTCCTCGACCGTTTTCTCAAACAACCTTACCAACACATCATCATTTGTTTGTTCCCAAAGAGATAAGTTATCTCCAGTGATAACAAAAAGCCACTCGATCAAATGTCCACGTTCAGATGAAGTCATAGGTTCCCTCCTTTTTTATATCTCTAATAACATTGTATCAGGAATGAAGATGGCTGTAAATAAAAAACAGCATAAGATTACTGTTTTTATTTAAGTCCCTTTATAATCTTAAATTTTCACATATTTGGGCGGCTATTAAGTTTATGTAATATAAATAACCGACGTTCATTTCCTTCGCATTACTATGAAACCTTTTTTTAACACCCTTACTAAAAGTCAAAGTCATAAAATCTGTTTCCTCTGATCTAAAATCATTTATGTTTATTTGTTTATTCATTATATAGTGAGCAAAAAGGCTACTAACCGCAATCGAATTATCATTACAATAGGATGTTATTTTGCTTTTTACGTTCGTGTCGATTTTTATTTGGATATTTTCTTTTTGGGTCTCATATTCAGAAACATCCTCTTTTAGCTTATCCCTTCCTAGAAAAGAGCTATAATGTTTATAAAAATAATCACATAGCAGATATCCAAAAAACATCCTAATAGATAAACCGTATCGATCTATGCTTTCTAATTTTTTCTTAAACTGCTGGTTTACAGTTATATTAGTAGCATGGTTTAAGTCATGAATACTTGTTTTTATTTCATATATTTTTTCCTTCGAGAGATCACTATCAAGAATACGAGTCAAAGCAAGCGAAATAACATTCCTTTTACTTGTACCCATCCTCTTTGCTAATTGATCTATAATGTCGTTAATCTCATTATTTAGCAATATTCCTACCTTTGATTCCATATCTTCCCCCCTAACCTTATTTCATTTACAGGAAAGTTTTGTTATACTGATTTTAAGATAGTGTATCAGGAATATAGTATAAGCATACCAAGTGATAGTTTATATCACAAATTACTATTTATTAAATTATCTAAAATAAAAAAATTCCCTGCCCCCACCTAGTTTCATTTGGTTCTAGTCGCCAAACAAGCACCAAATGAAACCCCAAATCAAAGGAGGGAAAAACAGAGAATCTTTATATCATGTATAATTATATCCTACTTAATTATAGCAAACTTATACATGGAAGTGAAGATAAAACCTTTGTTTTCCCTTGTCATATTTTAGGTGTTTTAGGTGACAGGAAAAAAACGGAGGTTTTTTATTATGTTTAACTCTTGGAAACAGTTTATTACATGGGAGAAAGAAACTAAGGATACCATTGATTTTAAAAAGTCTTATGTAGATGTTATTGGTGAAAAAGGCGATATTGTCTCGGGTTTGTTTCTTGCTCAAATTGTTTACTGGTACCTGCCAAACAAAGACGGAAAATCAAAACTGCGAATCAAGAAGGAAGGACACTATTGGATCGCCAAAGAAAAGAAAGAATGGTATGAAGAAATAAGACTCACCCCTGCTAATTATCGAACAGCAATGAAAAGACTTGTTGAGGAAAATCTAGTAGTTAAAAAGATTTTTAAATTCGATAGTAAAACTGTTACACATATTCGTTTAAACATACCAGAATTCTTAAAACGGCTGAACCATGTGATGAAAGATCGCGAAGATCAAATTGATGATGATGTAAGTGACTTTGAAGAATACATTCAGGATGAAATAAATAAAGAAACTTCCCCAGATTCCACGTCTGACATGGGATATGTTGAATCAACACATCCAGAAATGTTGAATCAACACATCCAGAAGTGTCGATTCAACACGTCTAGACATGTTGAATCAACTCGTCCTTTAACAGAGAATACAGAAGAGAATACAACAAAGAATACAAACATAGATTCTTTTCATTCATCATCATCAATAGATAGAAAAAATACCATACATAGAGAAACACCCACGAAAAAAAATGATGATGATGATGAAAACATAAATAAATGTAATCTCCTAATCAATGAAAATAGTTGTTTTCAATATCTCTATCATTATCTTGAGAAAAAGAAGATTGCTAACAAGGATATAACACAAACAATTATTAAATGCTCCGAAAAGGAAATTACATCATTCACAAAAGCTGATCTTGATAAGCAATGGCTACGAGTAATTGATCAGCTTGAAAAGGGAAGTATTACGGTTTTTAGTAAATTCTTTGTTAATGGTCTAGCTATGATATTAAAAAATAAGAACATTAGAAAAAACCATCATGATCAAGTTCAACGAGATCAAGCTAAAGCTACAGAAAGAATACGGTCTAGGCAGCAATTAAGATCAAACCTTTATTATGACTGGTTAGAAAATAATGAAGAAGATTTTAATGAATCTGAAGACTATTAAACTATTTACAAGGGGTTGATAACTTGATTTCAACAGATATTAAGGCGCAATACGAAAAGGATTATGAAGCTTTTAAAAAGGAATGGTCCGAAGAAGATGAGGAACTCATGTGTGCTGGACAGCTCAGTTATTGGGTTTATTGGCTAAGTCAATCGGCTGAAGAAGAGAGGGATTTCGATAAAAAGAATAAGTTATTCACCCTTAAACATAATTGTATGGTGCTGCTTAAGAAAAGTCGGTACACTCAATTAAGAAAATACCAACCTAAAAAAGAGGTTAATACAAAATTATGTGACGGCCATAGAAAAATCATAAAGGATGAAGGTCATAATATTCACTGGTATCTACATAATCGGAAAGAGGAAATACTTACGTGCCCGAACTGTCAGAAGATGAACAAAGGGAAGTACAGTAATTATTACAGCTTGTTTTCGTTAGCCATTCTTAATGGCGATAGTAAGATTCTATACATTTTCTATGCTCCTTATCCCGTTATGAAAAAGTCGTTTCCACCTCTAAGGAATTTAAGATCAGTGAAACGGTATAGAGGTAATGAATTTGGGAGAATTAGGATAAATAGTCAAGACAACAAGAAATTAGAGAATATATTCTCTGTGGAGGATATCATTCAGGAAGTCACTAAAAGCTATGACCAGCTGGCAAAGCACCTTCATACAGAATAATAAGCCTATTTAAAATGTTTTTTTATTCGTACCAGGAGCGATTCGTTTGTTTGTGCGGTTTCGATAAAGAGCCATATAAGTATTCTTGCATAGCATTTTTGGTAAGTTCCTGAAGCTCATTGGATGATAATTCTATAATTCCTTCATGGTCAAGTGTTTTCCACTTGTAAGGGTGGATCTCGCCTTTTGGTTTTAATGGCTTAACATCAATATGGTGTTTTAAATACATCTGTTGCCTTACGTGGTTGAGATCAGTTTGTACGGATTCCATAACCGCATCCAATTTATCTAAATAAACATTCCTTGTTTTAAAATCATCAAAGAGTTTTTGATCACGGTTAAACACTTTTAAGACAAGGGGCAGCGTAATATACTTCATTAAAATATTTTCCATGTCTGGATCCATATTAATCACCTTCTTAGTATTATTATAGCTTTAAGAAAAAGATCCAATGGATTTAAGGGTGTTGACTTGTATAATGGCTCTGGAATTGGAACGGCATCATTCCTTTGAAAATAAACGCTTAAAGAAACCAGGCTTTTTAGATTCATCCTCTTCCTCTTCTTGTTTGCTGGATGCTGCTATTTGTCGTTTTGTTTCAAGTGTTTGATTAATGGCATTCATAAGCTGTTCATCTCTTTGCTGCAATCGATTGTCAAGATATTCTTGCTGTTGATCCAAACGGTTAATTAATTCTTTATTTAGGTCGATCATTTGTTGCATTTGCTCTTCCTGTTGCTCCTGAAACTCCCTAAATTTATCGTAACTGATATAACGCTGTTCAGGTGATACATCAGTTGTGTCACGGGGTGACACATCATTCTGTTGAACCCATGACATGACGGCATTTGATGCCTGTTCTAGTGTCATATCAGGGTGGTTTTTGGTTTCCATCAATCTACGCATCACCATAACATCTTTATCAAAATAACCTCGATGCCCTTTTTCATTTTTATGAAAACGATAGCCAGCTTTGTGTAATACGTTCGCGTATTTTCTTAGCGTGGATAATTTTAAATTGAGAATCGAAGCTACATCACTAGCATTATAAATAGTCACTTTTTGTGTATCATCTGACATAACACTACCCCCTCATTCAAATTGATTATAACAGCTATATCACTCCCTGACACAACCTAAAACAAAAATGCTTTTTTCATAGGGCATACGAAGTGATATAGGGGTTATATCATATGTTTTTATTATTCGAAAGAAAGGGATCAAATTCCTTTGTTGTAAAACGGCTTTTATTGTAGAAACCATTAACTGGTGAAACTGGAAGTGTTATGATAGAGGCATGCAGTAGTCGGGTTTTTCTCAAGGGGTGGTCGGCGCACTCCCGTTGTTTGTTGTGTCTTGCGACATGCTATAACGGAAGGGGGTGTGCCATATGACTGTATACCAGATCATTATGGTGTCGTTGGCAACAGCGTCACTCATTGTGGCTATACTGTCGCTTTTTCATAAAAAAAAGAAATAGACCCCCCTTGAGTTAACGGCTCCGGTGGTCTATTTCTAATCCACTAACGCCGACCCCCCTTGCAGGGGAAATCGACTTATTGCTGACCGGAGGTATGCCCTTACCTTCGGTCTTTCTTTATTTTATGGTGGAATACTGTTTCTATGCTTATTATAGCACGGAATGAATCATTACAAACAGTATATGGATTAAAATTCTCTACTGGAAGAAATATTGCGGTACAAAGATATAACCTGTTCATGCTTTTTATTCCATTGTTCATCGTTCATCAATGGTATATTAAAGGCGTTCTCCATGGTTGTCATCAGGTCCGATAGTTCATTTGTTTTCTTTTCTTTACTCCAATCAGAGTCCAGGATCATTTCATAATGTTTACGAATATCATTTAATTCCATACCATCAACCTTTTTAGTTGAGACGCTTAAAGCGTCTCTTATTACTTCCCTAAGTTCAACATATCATCTGACATATCCTCAAAATCGTCGTTATCCTCACTGCTTACCGTTGCTTCCTCATTCGTGATATGACGTGTTGTATCAGGTGATATAGCCCTTGACTGTGCTATATCACCTTGATCAAATTTCTCTTTTAATAAGCGAAGGGCCATACGAATGTATTTTGACTGCTGCCTTTTCGGAAGTTGGTTTAAGAATTTATGGATATCAGCATCTTCTTCCAGATCATAAGAGAAAAGCTTTCGTTCAGTTGTACTCATGCAATCATCCTTTCTTTGCTATAGCATGAGCAAATTTATAATATCCTTCCACATTGGCTAATTGACTGTTTTCAACAATTTCAAGGGTATCTTCCCCAAAATCAACGCTGAATTGTTGAGCAACAATTTGTGAACCTCCACCTGTCACAATGAATTGATCAATATGATCTCGACTAGCAAGCGTCCGATCAACTTTAGATATTAACGTATCAACAAAGTCATTAATTGCTTGATTAGCTTCTTTTTCAAATGGAATCTTCTTTCGTGCAGAAAGCTCAACTGTGTAATTATTACGGATACCTTCCTCAATCATGGATTCATCCAAGTTCTTTGCATCATGTTCTTTCCGTATTTGGTTAGCGATGGATTTGTAAACATCAATCATACCTTCATAATAGGTTTCTGATTCATCTTCTATACGCTTCATGTTCTTATACGTATCAAGAATCGTTGTCCCTGCTCCAAAGTCCAATACTGATAGGGTACTCGTTTTCAAGTCTTTATGAATTTTAGCATCATCGGTCATATACAGATTGAGCAGCGTTCCTAATGGCTGTTCCAGAATTCGAACATCTTTCACATTTACGACTTTCTCCATATCACCACGGGTAATTAAATGTTTCCCTGTTAAAAATTCTTTAAGCTGACTGTCAGCTGAGGTTTTAATTTCCCGAGACGGCATGCCGGTGACCACCACAACGTCCTTTAAGACATCTTCTTCAAAATCACTAGCCAATTCGGCCAGTATGAACTGAGATAAAAGCTTAAATCGTTTACTGTCATAACGGTTGTTATGTGTGTAAGTATTAAGAAGCTTACGAGCTTCTACTGCTTCTTTGATACCCTCGCCCCACACATATGAGGTACCTTCATCCATCGGTGACTTGAAGATCTGATATTCCTTTTCGCCTCCGAACTGTTCTGCTATGGAACTGTCACCGAGAGCACTTTCCTTTGCAATCATACTTGGTGCGATTAGAGTTCTTTTTTCACTTTTTGCTTTCACAAAACCGTTTCCAACATCAAAGGCAAATATCTTCATCCTTTGCTCACCTCAATATATATTGTAGTATATCCTAATTACTTAATTCCAATATAATATATTACAGTATATAATACAAGATATAATTAAATTTAAATCATATTTGAGTATATACTACAGGATATTTTATAACACAGTATGAGTTACAGTATATACTAAGGAAGTAGAAAAAAGTAAACCTGAGTTGAACAGGTTTACATCGTTAATTCCATACTTTTTTCCTTGGACTTCTCATGATCTTTACCGGTATCTTTTTCATGTTTTTTCTCTAGATCAGATTTGTTATTTAATTTCTTTTCAATGTCTTGGAACTTTTTAAGTTCCTGACCATATTTTTGTGGGTTTCGTTGTATCACATAAATGGCTTTTCTGATTTGTTGAGTTTTCATTTTGTCGATTTTTTGATTGAGTTTACTTTCTAACTTATTTACTTTATCAAGAGCTGATTTATGCCGTCTTGGATTTTTTTCAAGATGAATTCGTAAAGTGTCCAGCTTATTTTTAGTTTCAACGACTTTCAATACATACCGTCTTGGATTTTTCTTTAATACATCAATGGCTTTATTTAAATCTTTATTTTTTCTTTTTTCCATTGCGTTCGTAATTTTATTTTCAGCACCATTAATTTTAGCTAATTCTGTTTTATATTTACGTGGGTTTTGGTTTAATTCATTTTTTAGATCGTTTAGTTTTTCCTTCGCAGTAGATAATTCCTTAAAAGATAAATTACTTAAATTCGCCTTTTGATTTTTAGTAGGTGTGTCTTTATCTATAGAGGATATGCGTTTTCCAGAATCATGATTTTGGTCTAGTGACATTTCAGGTTTTGAATGTCTGGATGGACTCATATTTCTTGCTTTATCAAATAGTTCTTCTAGAATTTCATAAAGTTGTTGATTTACATGATCTTTCGCATCCATTCAAAAAACCTCCGTTTATTTTTTATACTTGTCGGGTTTATTTTGATTAATATAGTTTGCAAATACTTTAAATAGTTCCTCCCGATCTTCCATCGTTAAATGTTCCATTTCAAAATACTTTTCTGCTAACGCCCCTGTTTGAATTAAACGATTAGCTCTTTTTTTCCGTTCCTTATCATTAGCAAATCGTTCAATTTGTCTTTTTCGTTCTTTCAACTGAGAAATCCTTTTTTCTTTTTCCGAAATGGGTCTTTTTTTAACCATTGTTTTCATTTAAAACTTCAGTTTTTTCCTGTACATCTTTAGATTCATTTTCGAAATATTGCTGAGCATTTCCCTTTAAAGAATCAATAACTTCTTTAGCCTGGTCAATATCTTCAATATCCCATGTATCCATTAAATATTGACCGATTTCTTTTTGTGCTTTTTCAATATAATGTTTTTGACGATTTTGCATTTGTTTGATTTTCTCTTCAAGCTTCTGAGCTTGTGATAAAGGATCTCGTTTTGTCATTAGAAATTCTCCTTTATGGTTTATGTTTAAGAATATTATACAATTTAACAACTGGAAAGTCTACCATTTCCAACCAAAATGTGATACAATGATCACTAAGGATTTTTTCTTAGTGCCCATTTATACCCCTTGACAGGGGAAAATGGGAACTCGCTTTTCGCTCGAATAAATCTCTGGCGATAATATAATTTTGTCTTACGTCAATTGACCCGCAGGGGCTAAAAGATAAGGAGGTGAAAGGATATGTCATATTTTTTGTTTATGGCTCAGGTTATTAATAAGTCTGATCGTTCTGCTGTAGCTTGTGCTGCATATCGTAGTGGTGAATCTCTTTATTCAGAACGTGATGGATTAACCAAAAATTATAAAGAACGTGAAGTTCAACCAGAATCTTATATTCTTTCACCTGAAAACTCACCTGATTGGGCTAAGAATCGCGAGAGATTATGGAATGAAGTCGAGAAGACTGAAAAGCAAATTAATTCACAAATAGCAAGAGAAATTGTTGTTGCATTGCCAAAAGAATTATCCAAAGAAAACCAATCTGATTTGCTTTTAGAATTCTGTAAAGAAAATTTTTCTGAAGAAGGAATGGTTGCAGACGTTTCTATTCATCGAGATAAAGATCATAATCCACATGCACATATCATGCTTACCATGCGACCTTTTAATGAAGATGGAACATGGGGTAATAAAAGGAAAAAGGTAAACGGTAAATCTGAACATTTAACAAATTGGAATAGAAAAGAAACATTAGTTAATTGGAGGAAAAACTTCGCTGAAAAGATAAATGAGAAATATAAAGAATTAGATTTGGAGAACAGAGTTTCACATGAAAGTTATGAAAAACAAGGAATCGATAAAGTAGCTCACATTCGATTAAAAAGAGAAGATTATCAATTTGAAAAACGTGTGAAAGAAGAAGCTGAAAAAACAAGGAAGCCATATGAACCGGCTACGTACTACGGGAAATTAAATAAGGAAATTTATGAAATCAACAAAGAACTAGATTCTCATAAAGAAAAGCAAAAAGTTGTTACGACTGATGATGCTAAAACCAATAACAACATTAATAAATCGTTAAAAGAAATTCGTAAAAATCAATCACTGAATGATGTACAAAAGTCAGCTTTAGTTATGGTTGCTAAACGAGCAAAATCATATGTAGATTTTGCTGTTGCAAACAAAGTGTATAAGGAGATTTCCGAAGGAAGTTGGCAGAAGAAGTTAGAAAATCAAAGACTAAAAATTCAAGCTGAAAAGAACCTTGTGAACAAGGCTCATCATGTTTACAAAGAAAACCCTAAAGAAGTCGGTTATTATGGATTTAATCCTTCTTCTTATAAGGAGCAAATGAAAGAAAAAATTGACCAACTTAAGAAAAGAGAAAGAAGTTACAACGATGAGAAGGCGAAATTTGAAGCTGTTCTCAAGAAAGCTGAACTGGCACATGAAATTCAAAAAGGGTTTACAGAACAAGAATTTAAGCATCTTTACCCAGATGCCGCTGACAAATACAAACCTGAGGAAAAATATCACGCTGTTCAGTATTTCAAAGACACAGGAAGACTGATGGACGAAAAGAACGTTCAAAGCTATGCGAAAGATAAAGATACGTCGACAACCGTTCAGGTTCCTTCTATTTTGTCTCAAACAAGAAATATCTCAAAAAGTATATTCATTCTTGATCGTGCACTCAATAAGCAAAGTCGTAATCGAACCGAAGCTTTAAAACAAAAGCAATTCGACGAAGCATATAAAGCCAGCAATAAAATAGAGCAATATACATTGCAGAAAAAGAATCTATCTAAAGAAATTGAAGGGAACAAGAAGCTCCTGAAATCAGCGCTAGACAAACATTATGGATATGATACACAAATCACTAATACTGAAGCGTTAATCCAGTTAAATACGAAGATTACGGATGGAAGAAGTAAAGGAAACATCCGTCAGGACATTAAGCAGATTCAAGCAGATAACAACCATGTAAAAGGAAAAGGTAATTACGATCAGACGCCTCAACAAAAAATTGAAAGTCAGTATATGAGCCATGTCGCTGATGGCATGCTGCAATCCCTAGATGAAATTCAAAAGGCTAATGAAGAGCAGAAGTATAGGAAAGAGCCAACGAAGAAGAGAAGGCGTGGTAAACAACGCAGGAAAGATGATGAACT
Source organism: Halobacillus amylolyticus (assembly GCF_022921115.1). Classification (NCBI taxonomy): domain Bacteria; kingdom Bacillati; phylum Bacillota; class Bacilli; order Caryophanales; family Bacillaceae; genus Halobacillus; species Halobacillus amylolyticus. Next base: position 93,593 of record NZ_CP095076.1, read on the forward strand.
AGAACTCTAACATGAAAGGATGGTATAAAGTGAAAAAACGGAAGTTAAAAAAAGGTGCATGGCAGAAAATCACTGTTGTTTTTCTAACGTCAATAGTTGTAGCTTACATCATAAGTGCTTTGTTATATGTTTTAGCGGCGGGTGTGAGCATTAAAGATGCATTAATGGATTATCAATCTGTCTTTAACTTTTTACAAACAACAAACTCTCAAAACTTGTTAATTGTCAGCGTCTTATCCTTCTTGTTTTTAGGATGGTTTCTTAAAACTACAGATATTTTTGAAAAAACCTATGAAGATGCTTCTTCTCATGGTGTTCACGGCCAGGGGAGAATGGGGACAGTCGATGAATACATTCAAAGCGGTATCATCTCTAAAAGAAAACATGCACAGTATGACCCAAAGGATTACAATGTTGCACTTTCGGCAGAAGAAGGCATTATTCTTGCAAGAGACCCTAAAAAAAATAATCTTATTATCGTACCTAATGATTCAAAAGCCAACAACCGGAATGTTATTGTGGTAGGATCTCCTGGTTCTGCTAAAGGTCAAGGCTACGTTTTAACCAATCTTATCAATAATAGAACCGATACAATCATTACGACCGATCCAAAAGGTGAACTGCATAGAGATACAGCACAATTAAAACGGGATCAGGGATTTGCAGTTTTTCAAATTGACTTTCTTGATTTTATGCAGAGTGGGCATAACCCTTTAGATTATGTTTTCTCTGATATTGATGCGCAAAAGGTTTCTATGACTATGGCAAAAAACTCAACAGAAGATGGAAAGTTCGACTTCTTTATGGAGCGTGCTCAAAAGATGCTGCAAGGGTTAATTACTTATTGCAAAGGTATTAACCCAAAGGCCAATATGAACGATGTGGTTGAGGTTTTTAACGATTATGTTAATCCCGATATTGAAACGTTTAGTGACTTTGTCGAAAATGATGTAGGCAAAGGTCATGAAGCTTACCACATATTAAAAGGGTTGACCTCCTTAACATCTAATACAAGGTCGAGTGTTTTGTCCAATTTTTCATCGGTTATTTCGATCTTTCAAATTAATATGGTCAATCGTATGACGAGAACGAGTGACTTTAACTTCTATGACTTCCAAAAACAAAAAAGCATTCTCTATGTCAAAATTCCAATGCGTAAGAACCCCTTCCAGGCTATAACAGCAACCTTTTTCGACCAATTGATTGATGCTTTTTACAGTATAGCTGATAAGCAACCGGATGGGAAACTCCCCATTAAAGCTACCTTTTTGTTAGATGAATTTCAAAACATCGGAAGGCTCAACGGGTATGAAGAGACTCTTGCCACCTGTCGAGGGTTAAATATATCCATGCAAACCATCATTCAAGACTTAGCAAAAATGGAGCTTCTCTATAAGAAAGAAGGCGTGCGTTCGATTGTTAGTAATCATGCCATTCGGCTTTTCTTAAAAACAGGAGATCCCGAAACAGCAAAATACTTTTCCAGTTTAACAGAACCACAAACTGTCAAATACAACACAGGCGGCATTAGTGAACCCGGCGGGCTTCTTAATACTAAAGGAAAAACGAGTGTGAGTGAAAACGAGCAGTACCAAAAGAAAGAATTAATTAGTGCCGGCAGACTAGCAAACTTAGCTGATGACGAGTGTTTCATTCTATCATCTGAAGCTAATCCCATCCATGCCAAAAAAGCCTTTCAATATATCATCTATAAAGGCTTTTTGTTCGATAAAAAACGGAAGCCTTGTTATGAGAAAAACAGAAAACGCTATATTAAAGATTTTCATTTAACTCCCTATGAAATAGAAACTTCAGAAAATCAGGAGATTGAAAGGCAACCTGAAGTGGAAGTTGAGCAAGATAAGCAAATGCAAGATGAGTATGAAGAAAATAAAAAGCCGGAAAATTTATCTGATAAGGACTTTTCAGATGAAGACGAAGACAATGACCATTCTGACGAACTGACAGAAGAGGAGTTGTCCATGCTTTATGGTAATCAAGATAATGAGGAACCAGAAGTCGAACAAGAGGAAAGGGGTGAAAGTATTACTTCCGAACTGCAAAGCACACTAGATGAAATTGAAAGTGAACTTGATGACCTTGACACAGATGAAAATGAAATCGATCAGGAAGCATTAGATGATGCTATTAATGAAATCGCTGAGGATGATGACACAGAGGAAAACCAAACAGAAGATAAATCAAAGGTTGAAGATGAAGAAGACAAGCGCAAAGAAGATACTACTTCTGTTCCTGATGAGTTACCGATGTAATAATAACTTTATAAGGAGATTGACTTGAAAATGGGATCCGTATTAATTCTAGCAGAAAAACCGAGTCAGGCTACGGCTTATGCAAGTGCTTTCCAGAACACGAGCAAAAAAGACGGACATATAGAGGTTAATGATCGCCGTTATTTTAACGACAAAGCTGTTATTACATGGGGAATCGGTCATTTGGTTTCTTTAGTAATGCCTGGTGCTTACAAAAAGGAATGGGAAAGATGGAGTTTAGAACATCTTCCCATTCTTCCAGATCATTATAAATTTGAGGTGCCCAAAGATAAGAAAAAGCAATTTAATATTGTGAAGGGCTTACTACAGAAAGCAAGTGAAATTGTCGTGGCTACTGATGCCGGAAGGGAAGGTGAAAATATTGCTCGCAGTATTATTCGGAAAGCCGGAGCTGAAAATAAGCCTACAAAACGGTTATGGATTAATTCATTAGAAGTCGAGGAAATTCAAAAAGGGTTTGAGAACCTTCATTCAGGAAATAAGTATTTGTCTATCTATGAAGAAGCGCAAGCCCGTCAAATTGGGGATTGGCTCGTTGGGATGAACGCTTCCCCTTATATTCGCTGCTGTTGCAGAAAAAGGGGATTCGGGAAACGTTCAGTTTGGGAAGGGTTCAGACACCAACGTTGTATTTGATCTACACCCGACAACAAGAGATACATAATTTCAAGCCGGAACCGTTTTATGAACTCTTTGCAAATATCAAAGTTGAAAACGGTACATTTCAAGCAAAATATAAAGATCGTTTTGCCAAAAAAGATGACCTAACAAATTTCATGAAAGATCAAGGTTTACAATCCGAAGAAAACACCACGATTACTAAGCTCACCAAAGAATCAAAGAAAACCAAATCCCCTAAATTGCACAGTCTTTCCACCTTGCAGACAAAGGCAAATAAAAAGTGGAAATATAGTCCCACGGACGTATTGAAAATCATGCAAAACCTTTATGAAAAAAAGCTGTTAACGTATCCACGGACGGATTCTAATTATATTACTGAAAGTGAGTTCGCCTACCTCAAAAGTAATTTTTCAGCATATCAATCTGTTGCCGGAGTGTCATTTGATATGGCGTTCCCTGATCCCCAGAAGCGTTATGTCAATGGTTCAAAGGTACAGGAACATTTTTCCATAGTCCCGACGAAGACGATTCCCAAAGCGCAAACCATTGAAGGACTCAATGAAAAAGAAAGGAATATTTACTTTGAAGTTCTCCTTAATACATTGGCCATGTTTGCACCGGACTACCTTTATGAAGAGACAAAGGTTGAAGTTGATGTAAAAGGGGTCGTTTTCCATGCAAAAGGTAAGGTTGAGAAAGACAGGGGATGGAAAGCATTGTTTGCTAATGAACAAAGCAAGAAGACTGATCGAGAGCAGGAAACCAAATTACCATCGTTATCAGAAGGTGAGGGCGCACTGGTTTCACCTAAAATCAAGGATGGTATGACGCAGCCCCCAAAACCATACACGGAAGGTCAGCTCATCAATATGATGAAAACGTGCGGAAAAGCGATTGATGATAGTGACTCACAGCAAATCCTAAAAGATATTGAAGGGCTTGGAACGGAAGCAACCAGAGCGAACATCATTGAAACCTTGAAAAAACAGCAGTATATCAGCATTAAGAAAAATAAAGTAGAGGTCACAAAGAAAGGTGAAATCCTCTGTCAGTCGGTCGAAGGGACACTTTTATCAAAAGCTGAAATGACAGCCAAATGGGAGCAGTTTTTGCGGCTGATCGGTGAGGGGCAAAAAACGAAAGAGGGATTTTTAAAAAACATCGACAAATTCATCCATGAATTAATGAATAAAACGCCTGAATCGTTAGATTCAACAACTATTGAACAGAGAATTGAAGAATCGAAGCAAGAAATAAGTCTCGGGAAATGTCCGTCTTGCCAGAAAGGAAATGTAGTTGATAAACGAAAATTTTTCGGTTGCACGGAATATAAAAACGGCTGCCGTTTCACATTTCCGAAAAAGATAGCAAGCAAAAATATATCAGAAGCCAACGTTAAAAAGTTATTGGCTAAAGGGAAAACCAATCTCATCAAGGGATTTGCAAGCAAAAAGGGAAAGTCCTTTGATGCCTATCTCATATGGGAGGATGCAGCAGCCGGAAAAATCAAGTTTGAGTTTGATAATAAAAAGTCAGGACGAAAGAAAAAATATACAATTTCCTGATTGGAAGAGGTGATTATTTTGGAGTGGCAGAGGTGCCCCAGATGCAATAGTCGTAGAGTAGGTGAGCGCGGTTCCTTAGGTTGTTTTGGAACCATTTTCATAGTAGGCATATCTATTGGAATAGCATATATCTCAACATTTTATATATTCGATATTCTTAGCGTATTGATTTTTGCGGTAATACTAGCTGCTTTAATCTGGTTAAGAGACAAAATGTTTCTTCACCTTTATTGTAAGGACTGCGAACTGGTTTTTACGCCGTCAAATAAAGATGCATCATAAAATGTAAATAGAGAGGGATGAAAAATAGTGAGCATTTTGGGTTATGAAGTTAAATCTGTAAACCCAACAGAAAACAATTTTAGTTATCGACTTGGTCAATACGATTGTTATGCACTAAGGAAAGGGGTTTGTTCTTTATATTTAAGTGAAGAAGAAGCTCAAAAAGTAAAAGAAAAAGAGGGACATTGTATTGGTGAAAGCAATGTTATGTTTTGTAGGGATTTAGCAAAGAGCTTACTTAATAAAGATTACTTTAACACACCTCGCTTTCAAGAGGAAGTGATGTCAATTAAGATGCATATAAGGTCATGTGGGCATTATACGTTCACAGATGGACAACACAGGACATGCATTGCTAAACATCTAAATATCTCATCCATATTTGCTGAAGTGGAAAAAAGTGAATGGAGTCACGAATTCCAATGCCCAGCATGCTATCAAAAAGAAGAACAAGAGATAGAAAATAGAAAGTTAGTTAATAAGATTAAGAATATGGCAAAGAAGTTAATTAACAAAAGTACTAATGAGTTACCATCAGATATTATTGATGAGGATTATATGGAATTTAACAAGGAAACGCCAAAATGGACTTCACAATATATAAGTGAAAGGGATGGTAAGCATGACTAAGATAAATATGAATCATGAAGATAATTCGTACAAGGAGCTTTTAAATGATGTGAAATCAGAGTACCCTAATGATTCTAAGGAACAAATACAGGCTCTTAAAAGGCAACATAATTCACTTTATGAGTTAATGGGTAGCCTTGATGTTGCGGTAACAGAAATAAGAAAAAGAGATCTTGGAAATAGTATTAATCTTGGTAATCTAAATGTAGAAATGTTGTATCAAGCGCTGTTCACTTTATCATATCTCCTCCCAAACGATTTGCCGGATCATAAGTATAAAGAAGCTTTAAACAAGATTAATCCAGTTACTGAGGAAATCATTAAGAATAGACAAATATAGACAATGGTTATCAGCTATGAAATAAAGCCACGTTTTCAAATCGTGGCTTTATTTCTGTTCAATTAGAGTACACCCTGTACGCACAAAACAAAACCCTGTAATATCAAGGTATAAAATGTTCATTCAGGGTTGTTCAAACCAATTGAGGTGAAAGTAATGATATTTGGCTATGCACGAGTAAAGTCAAACGAGCAAAATTTAGATCGTCAGATTAAAGAATTAGAAGCTTTACGGGTGTGGAAGATATTGTTATTGAAAAAGAAAGTGAGGTTATGTCCAGGCCACAGTTTGAAAAACTATTGAAGCAAATACGCAAACATGATGTTGTGGTCTGTCATGATTTAACACGTTTTGGGCGATCACAGATTCATATTTTTACAAGTGATTAAAGAATTATGAGAGAAGCAAGCAGGTCTTGTGACTTTAAAAGAACGAATTGACACGAAGGGAGATAATCGATACAGCGATTTGATTGTTTCTATCTTTTCTGCAACGACAGAATTTTAAAGGAAAAAGAGAAGGGTACTTAATTTGGATTCTTAATGTTAAAATGATAGATGTTTTAATGAAGAGTCCTATAGAGGATAACCGAGCATTATAGTACCATAATGGAACAACAACTAGCGATACCCCAGTATTTTGAAGAAAAGGGTGATTACTTTACAACATGCTGTAACCTAGAAAACCCTATTTAAAAGGTATCTGCTGAAAAGGGACATACACACGGGGGGGTAATTATGAAATTAAATTTAGATCACTTCAGTGTTTTTTATCTCAATTTTGATAAGGTATTTGAAATAGCAATGTTGCTTGATAATAAGGTTCCTACTCAAGAAGACCAAAATGAGCAAAAAACACATACAACTAAACTCACTGCCAGGTTAAAAGCAATGCTATCTACTATTTTTACAGCTGAAGGCGAAGGATCCTACGAATTTTCAAAGGCCACTGGTCTAAACAAAACTGTAGAAATCAAAACCACGAATGCTGTTATCTTAAGAAGTTTAATTTCTGCAATAAAAGTAGTTGACGGAGACATAGATAAAGCTAATGAAGGCCAATTAGTTCTAATCAATGATATTGAATTATCTTTATCTAACGAAGAAGAGACACGACAAATGAAACTAGTCAAACAAGGAGTTTTAGATCGATTTACACATGAAGATATATCAATAGGGGAACTGATGAAAACAATAGGTGAAGATCATTCGTATTTAATCACTGCCAAGAAAAATAGTGAACAATATCTTTTTAAAATACCTTCAGAGGTGCAAAATGAGTTTGAAAATAATTACACAATCGACGACTTATTTGTCGGAAATGTTTCGCTTATAGGAATTTACAAAGGAAATAGAGAAATAAGGGACTTAAAGAGCACGTTTAGTTATTTGACTCAAAATGATACAAGTGTTGATGATGAGGAGATAGAAGAATCCAGTGAAAGTGAGTCCGGAGTAGAGAAGGATCATAATAACGAGATGTATAGATATCTGGATTTATTGGCAATTGTTCAAAGGCTTGAATTTTAGTCAGAAAGGACCTTAATTTTGAGTAAAGAAACTATTTACGTTTACAATAAAGATGAATATCAGAATTACATAAAAAGCAGGGAAGAAGATAGAATCCCTGTTTTGAGCTTAGCGAAATTTGGTATTGGTCTTGAAAAAACAGACGTTGACTTTGAATGTGATATTGATCTCACCAGTACTGTAACTGCACTTACTAATAAGAACTTTCAAACTATGAAGTATAACGTTGAGCAATTACTTTACCAAATTACGGAAAACCATGAGAATGTTCGTTTTTTGGTAGAATCAAAATACGAGCAAGTCGCCCTTCAAGAGCTTAGTCTGTTCTTCAGGTACCGTGAGTTCATTAATATGAATGAAAGTAAAGATTTAGATAAGGTTGAAGAAGAACAACCACTCTCTGAATCAATTAACAAAGTAATTGATTTAAATAAAACTAGACTTAAGAGCCTGTTTAAGACCATTGAAAAAGATTTGGTTGGTCATCATAAATTCAAAGACATTCTAAAAAGAGAAATCAGTATGTTTAAGTTTTTCAATACAAAAATAAATGATTTACCTATAATGTCAGTATTTTTACTTGGTCCATCGGGAGTAGGTAAGACTGAGATTGCACGTATCTTGCATGGGTTTCTTGATGGTAATAATCCGTTAGCGAAAATTAACTTTGCTAACTACAAAAGTGAAAGTTCATTAGCAAGCTTAATTGGTAGTCCTCCAGGATATGTGAACAGTGAAGCTGAAAGTGACCTAGTACAAAAGATAAGTAAAAGTAATGCAGGGGTGCTTTTAGTAGATGAATTTGAAAAAGCTGATCCTGCAGCTCACAACTTTTTCCTTCAACTGTTAGAGGAAGGTAAATTTGACGATGCGATGGGACGTGTTCACGATCTAAATGGCTACATTATTATATTTACCTCAAATTTAGATAAACAAAATTACAAGGAGAAAATCCCTCCAGAATTACGGTCTAGATTTAATGTAGTGAACCGATTTAATGCTTTATATTTTGAAGAGAAAAAAGAATTTGCTACAAACATTTTAGAGTCTTATATAAGGAAGAGTGGCAAAAGAATGACCAATAGTGACAGAGAAGAAATTCTTGCTAAAATAGACTTTAAAGGTGAAGATAATCTTAGAAATATACAAAAAAATATTAGGGTTGCATTTTACCTTTGTCTTAAGGATAAAGGTAAAATATAAATTAACTCTCTAATCTATGTTTTTAAAGGAATTAATAAACGGGGTTTAAAGAGATACAAAAAGATCATACATATTAGTCAAGACTAACATGTATGATCTCCTCTTTATCTAACTACTAAGGTTGAATTTTCTTTTCTGCTTTGGTGACTTTTATAATAATAAGGATCTTGGGGAGTTTTTCCATTTTCCTTTACTGTGATTCCATTCTCTTCTAAATAATCAAGAACGGATTTTAAAAGGACGTTTTCTTTTTCTGCCACTTTTATGTCCTCCTTACACCATCTTTATTATTATTATATTCTACTTCAATGGATTGTTCAATCTCCAAAAGCCTAATAAAGGAGTCCATTAATGACTTGTCGTTTACATTTTCGTTATTATCTACAGTTATTACAAAAATGCTTGGTTTACCTCTCATAAGGACCTTTCGAGTAACATATAATCTTTTTTCTTTATCAGGTACACCATTTTTTTTCTTATAGTTAAAGGAATAAAACTCGCCATCGTCTAAAATACCTCTCAAAATCCCTGTTTTAGCCTTCTCAAATAAATCTTGCGTTTTACCTTCATTACCTTTTTCAAGAAGGTCTACATCTCTAACCTTTGAATTGTCTACTCGTTGTAGAAACTCATCTATAAGTCCACCTGCTAAAACAAGAAGTGCAAATTTTATTACATCATTTTTGTTGTATTCAATATCCTTTCCCGACAATTCCTTTCTTATTTCAGTAAAAAATTGGATTAAAGGTTTTTTGTCCTCTAATTGGTTATATGTAGCGTGGAACATATATCGCGCAGTGTTAAATTTATCTAATGTATGTTTTGGAATGTGATAATAGTTCTGGAGTATTGTATTGTGATCTTTATTTTCCATTACTAAGCCTAAGGAATGATTAATTTTTATAGTTACATCTGTATCTCCTGATCCATCTTGGAAATAATAATCGTAAAGCTCAACTGCTACTACATTCGAATTGTTCATTATGAACTTTTCGAAAACTTTTAAAACATTTTCATTATGAGCATGTACATTTATTTTGGTCATTTCTTTCCATAGAGATTTTGCGTGATCTTTTAGGTTTTCACGCTGCTCAGTATTTTCATCTTTTAACCTCCTTATTTCTCTTTCTTTATCATTAATTTTTTCTTTGTTGTGGTGCGTAATAAAATAAGCTACCCCAAAGCCTACATAAACAAGAATAAAAAGGTACCCTTTTTTTAATTTGAAGGATTCGGTCATCACACTATCAACGCTCATAACTGTAAATATAAAGGCCATTAAAGGTCCAACTATAAAAAAACATATCCAGATAATAACGGTCAGAACCTTACCTAAATTTGTTTATGGCATTCTAGAAATGTAGGTAATGGCAGTCAGTTTATGTAGGTGTTCTTCGAACATGAAGACATAAAAAATCCACTTGCCAACCTCTCCCAATAACTTTAAACTCCTCGTTGGACCAACAACGTTCAGCAGGAGGTAATTAGGAGATGTTACAAGTGGAACAGATCGATTATATCAGATTGGAAGCTAATCAAAAAGGTTGTACATATTCAGGTGTAGCCAGTCGTATGAATTTAGATCCTAGAACTGTAAAAAAGTATGCGGATCAAGAAAAGTTTGAGCAACGCGGTAAGGTTGTACGGCCTTCACCTATCATGGACCCTGTTAAACCAATAGTAGATAAGTGGATTAAAGAGGATCTGAAAAAGAAAAAGAAAAATCATCGAACAGCAAAACGAATGTACCAACAATTAGTAAAGAATCATAGCTTCAAGGGATCAGCGCGCACTGTGCGAGATTACGTATCTAAGAGAAAAAGAGAATTGAAAGAATATATCGAGGAATCCTCTTTGCCATTGGATTCCACACCAGGAACAGCTCAAGTGGATTTTGGTACGGCTCCTTTCGAATACAATAACGTAGTGATCGATCTTCCGTATTTAGTTATGTCGTTCCCTTTCAGCAACTGTTTCTACTTTCAAGTATTTCCTTCGGAAAACACAGAATGTTTATTAGAAGGGTTGCAGCGCATGTTTCATTACATGGGTGGTGTCCCTCGTACGATACGCTTTGATAACCTTTCTCCGGCGGTAAAGAAAATTGGTGCAAAAGGAGAGCGCGAGCTCACCGAGACATTTGAGCGTTTTGTCTTACATTACGGATTCCAGTATGAATTCTGTAACCCTGGAAAAGGAAATGAAAAAGGGCATGTGGAAGCGATGGTGAAATATGTGCGAAACAATTTCCTACTTCCTGAATGCTTTATTACTGATTTAGACCATTTCAATGAAGCACAATGGCAATTAGCAGAAGAAGATCGTGATAGGCTCCATTACGACAAGAATGTTCTTCAATCTGTTTTGTTTTCGGAGGATGAAGAAGAATGGCTTATTCTCCCTGAAAAGAAATTCGAGTGTGCTCGTAGAGAGGAAGTAACAGCTGATAAGACTGGTATGGTTACAGTTGATAAAAAACTATATTCAACTTCTCCACGCTTTGCGAAGGAAAAAGTACGTGTGCAAATTAGTTACAACGAAATTATGATTCTTAATGATCATAATGAAATCATCGTTAAACACAGTCGTTTATATGGTGCCAAGAGAAAATCAATGGTTTGGCAGCCGTATCTACATTTACTTTCGCGACGACCAAGAGCTATAAAATATACCAACTTATATGAGCAATTTCCACCGATATGGACGGACTATCTCATGAACTGTACAGAAGAAGAACAAAAAGAAGCCTTACGGCTTTTGGGAACTCTATTAAAGAATAATGATTTCAGTCTACTAAATAAGGCGTTAAAACAAGCATCATCGCATGGTCACCCTAGTTCAGATCATATTAAACATTGTTTTTATACATTGCGAAAAGACAATCGCCTCTATCAAGAGGTGGAACCTAAGGTTAAAGTTCCACCCGTTCCGGAAGCTACCAGAGGACTCTCTCATTATGACGCTTTCTTTAAACAGGAGGTGACAACATGAGGGAACAAATTGAACAGCACGCGAAACGTTTGAAACTCAGTTGGATTCGCGAACACTATCACCAAATTGAGGCCGATACCCATGAAGAATATTTACTCAAGCTTTTTGAAAAAGAAGTTGAGAATCGGGAAGAGCGTAAAGTACAACTATTATTGAGTCAAGCCCAGCTCCCTAAAACAAGCAACCACCCTTATGTTTGGGACCATATTCAAATCCCTCAAGGGATTGATCGAGATACTATATTAAATGGAGAATTCATCAAAGAGAAGGAAAATATGATTTTTTATGGTGGAGTGGGAACCGGTAAAACCTACTTGGCAACGTTGGTTGGTCTGAATGCCATACACAGGTTTGGCAGTAAAGTGAAGTTCTATACTGTGGCATCGTTAGTGAACCAGCTCATTGAAGCCAATCAAAAAGAAACGCTACCTAAGCTTTTAAAGCAATTGAAAAAGCTAGATCTCCTCATCTTAGATGAGTTGGGTTACATTCCCTTGAACAAAGAAGGAGCAGAGCTCCTGTTTCAAGTTATATCAATGTGTTACGAGACAAAGAGCCTTATCATTACAACGAACTTACAGTTTGGCCAGTGGAATCACGTTTTCGGTGACCCTATATTAACAGAGGCGGTCATTGATCGCCTTATCCATCACTCTCACTTAACCGTATTTACGGGCGAGAGTTTCAGGTACAAGGAGTCTTTATTACATCAGTAAAATTGAGGTGGCGAGTGGCATGCATTTTCGAATGCCATTTCATACATATTTCGCTTGCCAAATACACCTAAATTAGCATCTGATATTTTGTTTAACAATGTTTTAAACATTGGCTTCCCCCTAATAATAATTTGCAAGAGCAAAAAAGTACCATCTGTAGTTTAAATAATTTAAGTATTTTGTTTTGATGCTTAGTGGGTGAGGATTTAAAGTATTATACACGAGATGGGATCTAATTTTTAGAAAAAATGTATTTAACGTTGTAATTCCGCATTTTCTGACGCTCCCCCTATTTTGGCTAACTGCTTTTGAACTATATAGTAGGAGAAAGGAAGAACTCTTTTTCGAGGAAATTATTGAGAGTTAACGGTTACTTAAATATCTATAAAAAGTAGCCCTGCTAATGTCAGCTGCATTCAGTATCTCCTCTATACTATACTCTTTACTATCATACATGCGAAAGGCCATATCCAGCTTGGATTTGTCTTTTTTTGGTCGACCACCTTTTCTTCCCCGAGTTCGAGCAGCATCCAATCCGGATTTTGTTCTTTCAGATATAATGTCGCGTTCAAATTGAGCCAGACCACTGAAGATTGTAAAAACAAGTTTCCCCATCGCTGTTGTTGTATCAATGTTTTCGTTTATGGAAACAAAGTTAATGTCCTTGTCCTGGAAGTCATTAATGAGATCCACCAAGTGTTTTGTACTACGGCCAATACGATCGAGTTTATAAACGACCACTGTATCTCCTTCGCGTAGATACTTCATCATTTCCATGAATGCTGGCCGATCTTCTTTTGTTCCGGTGATTTTTTCTGAATAGATATTTTTCTCTTCTACGCCATATTTCTTTAACGCGTCAAATTGCATATGTAAATTTTGATCTTTTGTACTGACCCGGGCATACCCAAATAACATATTTTGTAACTCCTTTTGAAATTCGTTACTTATATATTATCAAAAAGGATATTCAGTGTATATATTGATATTTTGTTTTTGATACGACTTTTGAAACTAGAATATCAAGGATAAATTAATAAATTTTCTTCTTCGTATTTCTGTATCAAAAACGAACGTTATTGATACTAAGATACCTTTATAAATAAAAAGGTATCTTCTACAAACAGACCATATTGTGGAGTAACGCATTGCGAGATTATGGGGTTTTAACATAATTACTATTAAATTATATGGCAGGATAGTAGAAGACATCGAGATAATATCCTTTATTTGTAAACAATTTGCCTTTAGAATTTAAATAAATCAATGAATTAAGTATATTTTCTTTCTAATTGAATCAAGTTAAATATATTCAATTAGAACTTTGATTGAGGTGTGTTATGGTTCAAACAATTGTCACAGCAGTTATAATATATGGAGCGACTGCGTTAGATTTATTCGTTTTATTATTAATCTTTTTTGCGAGAGCCAAGACTCGAGAGCAATATAGAGATATTTATATAGGCCAGTATTTAGGTTCATTTGTTTTGATTGGTATTAGCTTGTTCTTAGCATATGTCTTAAATTTTGTTCCCGAAAAATGGGTTCTGGGACTGCTTGGATTGATTCCTATTTATTTTGGCTTGAAAGTTGCAATTTTTGGAGATTCTGATGAAGAAATAGTAGAAGAACAATTAGAAAAAAGAGGATTAAGTAAATTAGTAAAAACTGTTTCATTGGTAGTAATAGGAAGTTGTGGCGCTGATAATATAGGATTGTTTGTTCCGTATTTTATAACTTTGAACAGTAGGGAACTACTAATAACTTTAATTGTATTTATCCTTTTAATTTATTTATTAGTACTCACAGCACAAAAGCTTTTAAACATTGGAGGTATCGAAGAAGTAGTTGAAAAATACAGCAGATGGGCTATGGCAATAATTTATATTGGTTTAGGTGTGTTTATTATTTTCGAAAACAAAACAATACAAACCATAGTTTCTTTTTTCTAAAGAAATTAGGTCTTCAGGAAAGACTAGCTTATTCTAATCTGGTCTTTTTTACTTTTTCGACTTATCATTACATGGGTGTTTTTGGACGTATCTTCGATTAAATTCAATAAATTAAAGGTATATTTTTATATAAACTAGAAATTAGCTACTCAAGGGGGGATATGTATGCCTGAAAAGTTGTTTGCCCAATGTGAGCATTGTCATCACTTGTTTTTATCCAAATCTGTTCAAATGGATAAACAGACCTTCCAAAATTCAGCTATGGAAAACAATAACGAACCTTGCCCCATTTGCCTAGAGACTACAAAGGTTGACAAAAGTAATTTGAAATTTCATAAATAGGTTCGCGCGAAATAACACTTCCTAGCTGTAAATCGTCGTAATAAATAATGCTACGACTTATTGCTGAAATATCCAGTTTAATCTTATTATGAATCTCGAATGAGGGCCATAGATTCTTTCTAATTTAGGGTTGTAAGCGTGAGTCAAAGATGTTGGCGAGACCCGAATAGTTAGATGCAATAGGAGTTGTAACCCCTTTATAGATTTTTCATGGCTTTTTCGATCTAACCCCAAAGATTCGATCGAAAAAGCCTTTTTTGTGCCCCCTATCATGATGAGGAAGGTTTAATTTTCTTTGGTGGGGACGTATAGTACGAGGTTTGAAGTAAGTCCTGGGCTTGGACTTTTTCGAACCGCAGTACTGGATGATTTTTACTTTAATCAAACTCTATTGGAAACCCTTGGCATGCAAGGGTTCATTTATCGTTACCAAGCATACCAATATTTATTAAAATCGATAAGTGATTAGAACGAAAGAGTATTCAATAACAACGGGGTGTGCAATGTCTTACCAAGGAAAGATACTACCCTTGGGAGGTTTCCGAGAACTACCCCTACCGCATCAACGTTCTTAGATGCTGAATCTTGTTCCTTCATTACCTTTTCTTTTTTAGGTTCAACCTTATCCAATTTAAGGGATGTTAGGACTGAACCATTTTTTTGATCAATAACCTTTAACTTTCCATTTTTTACTTCTTTAGTTACCTTTCTATTTAAGGGTTTTGTAAAGGATAGTTTTTCGGGGACCTTATACTTTACGCCATCAACTATAAACGTGGTTCCTTCGGAGATAGTAGAAGTTTGAAAACTTCTGAATCCATAGTCTAGTAGTTTTGTAGTGTCTTTATAAGCCCCTCTTTGGAAATTGCTATTTAAGGTGATCACTATTAAGCTTATGTTTTCTCTTTCTGCTGTAGTTGCCAATGTAAATCCTGATTGGTTAACAAATCCTGTCTTTCCACCAGTTACTCCTTTATATGGATTTTGCCTCATTAACTTATGATGAGTATAAAGAGTAGTATCCCAAGATTCGCCGTTCCATTTTAGTTTCTTTGTGCCAAATATTTCTCTAAACACTTCATTCTTCATTGCATACTGTGTAATTTTAGCTAAATCCTCCGCAGTAGTTACATGTTGAGCATCAAAAAGACCGTGTGGATTTACAAAATTGGTATTTTTAACGCCAACGACGTTCTTCAAATACTGGTTGATCTCAGTGGAGAAACGCTCTACACTCCCACTCAAATGTTCCGCAATCGCAACACCCGCATCATTACCGGAATTAATCAGCAGCCCTTGAAGCAACTTTTTTAGGGTAACTTGTTCCCCTTCCTCCAAATAGACTTTTGTTCCAACCGTGTTTCTTGCATTTTCACTAACGGTGACAACGTCATCTAAATTACCCGTTTCTATCGCATAGATAGCTGTTGCAATTTTGGTTAGACTAGCCGGATACATTTTTTTACTGGCATTTTTTTCGTAGAGCACTTCGCCCGTCTCTGAGTCTATCATGATAGCAGCTTCGCTCATTAAATTTGATTGGAATTTATCTGATGCACCAAAAGCTGTTGAGACAATTGATACATTCATAATAACCATCATGGCTACAATTAATGTGATTCTTTTCATGTTGATACCCCTGTCCAAAGTTTTTTCTGTACCACAAAGTCACTGAATTAGATAAAAATGCTAGTTTCAAATGTATCAAGCTTTGTGGTTGCTCAAAAAGCATTAAAGGTGCTAGATTACATAATATCACTAACTTATAAGTAGAGTGTATTGATTAAATGCTTGTAATGAATACTTAAAATCATTAACCCTTTTGTAATAAAACTGGTGAATGTTTCCACTCTCATGATGGTCACTTTGTTTTTCCTCTAAACAACTTACACATGGTCCCAATGCGTTAAGGGATAAGATGAGTAGGGATGACCATATAATATGGAAGTTTCTAGCGTTATTAATGGTTTTCCCTTAGGTAGTTGAATCAGTCGCATAAAAAACAGGCTGTTGAGATGATCCCAACAGCCTGTGAGGTAAGTAGTTTTTAATTATTGGTCCTAAGTAGCAATTGTTTAGTATCGTTAGAGACATATATTTTTTTATTTTAGATCCATAAAGTGAGATGGTAAGGGTAAGTTCTTTTATTTCTTTTTCTCGAATGTTTTCTTTTAAAGAGGTTATTTTGCTCAGCTTAATGTTAAATATAAATAGATACCCCCAACTCCTACCATACCCACAATAAGGCTATACATCCAGGAAGATTGTTTTATAGACTCTTTAAAAATTTCCTGTATGGCAACCATGAGAATAATGGAAATCGTTATATTTACAATGAAGGCTAACAAAAAAGGGAAACTAATATCGATAAATTGCCCCAATAGAGATCCTATGATGATGGGGAGTGTAACAACCATTGTACACAACATCCAGGTTAGAATCCCAAACCCCGATAAAAATAAGGGTGTGAATATGATAATCCCCTCGGGAATGTTATGTAAAAGGAGAGTTAGCACCATGGCACCAGCTAACTCTGAACCTATATTTGAACCAAGTACAAATCCCATTGGAAAGTTATGAACAGAAATACTAATGGTTAAGATAATACCTGTTCGAACAAAGATATCTTTTTGAGGGCTTCGGGTAATGATTGTAACCTTATCTAAAGAGTGATGAATACACCGAAAAAGAGTGATGCCAGCAATGGCCCCTACAAAAAATACTCCCCATCCCCCCAGGCGGAGACTTTCAGGAATCATTTCAAAAGCTAACAATCCAATGATAAGGCCCGTGCATAAAGCGTATATAAAGCTTTGTTGAACTCCTTTAAAAATCCAAGCAAAAATTCCGCCGATTCCTATTCCTAATCCAGAGGCAAAAGCCCCATAATCCATGCAGTTCCCATTCTATCTCTCCATAGTTGTTTTGACATTAATCAGAAGCGTAAAATGAATGTATCCCCCTAATAACTTATTTATGTTTGACGTTGATTTATCATGCGTGTAATATGTTCATATGTTAATATATACATATGTAGAGGGGATAACTTCAGAAAGGGAGAGATATTGCTAATGAATGATGCAACACAAACGAAAAATAATAGTAAAGCCGTGGTAACAGAGTTACGTGATTTTGAGGAAAAAGTGGACGACAGTTTCCTAAAAGAACTTGATGAGGAAACATTATTTGTCGTTTCACAAACCTTTAAAGCATTGTGCCATCCTACGAGAATTCGGATTCTCCATTTACTGTTTCAAAATGAATATGCTGTGAACGAAATTGCTGAACATCTAAGCCTAAGTCAATCAACAGTTTCCCATCAGCTAACTTTTCTAAAGAACTTACGGTTAGTAAAATTCCGCAGAGATGGGAAAAGTCTGTATTATTCCCATGATGATGAACATGTTATGAATATGCTAAACCAAACGATTAAGCACGCCAGTCACTGTTAATAAACATTTAAGAATAAGGGATTAACATAGGAGGTATGAGTTTGGGACACGATCATGGCCATGATCATACGCATGGCGCAAACAAAAAAGCTTTAATGATTAGTTTTATTATTATTACTTTGTATATGATTGTAGAAGCTATTGGGGGGTCTTAACCAATAGTCTTGCTCTCTTAGCTGACGCAGGTCATATGCTAAGTGACTCCGTCTCGTTAGGGGTTGGCCTTTTAGCCTTTATAATGGGAGAAAAAGTAGCCAACTATAGCAAGACTTACGGATATAAACGGTTTGAAATCCTAGCTGCCCTCTTCAACGGAGTTACACTCATATTAATTGCATTGTACATTTTTTATGAAGCTTTTCAGCGATTTGCAGATCCCCCTGAAGTTGCTTCCGTTGGAATGCTGACGATAGGTATCATCGGTCTCCTTGTAAACGTAATTGTTGCTTGGATTTTGATGCGTCAGGGGGATACCAAGGAAAACATAAACTTGCGAGCTGCTTTTCTACATGTATTAGGTGATTTATTAGGATCTGTGGGTGCTGTTATTGCTGCGCTACTCATCATGTTCTTGGGATGGGGCTGGGCAGACCCTCTTGCAAGTGTCATTGTAGCTGTCCTTGTATTAATTAGTGGTTGGCGTGTAGCCAAAGATTCTGTTCATGTTCTGATGGAAGGGACACCTAAAAACGTAAACATCCAAGACATCACCGATACGATAGAGGCGATTCCTGAGATTTTAGGGATTCATGATTTACACGTATGGAGTATTACAAGTGGACAAAATGCTCTCTCCTGCCATGCTGTAGTTACGGAGAATTTAACAGTCCAAGAGTGTCAGGAACTATTAAGAAACGTTGAGTCCCAACTAAAGGATAAAGATATTGGCCATGTAACGGTCCAAATGGAAACACGTGAACACCCTCATGATGATTCTCTTTTATGTAAAAATGAAGGTGAAGATCATTCTCACCAACATGACCATTAAATCGTATGCCTCCACTGCTTAGCTTTGGGGGCATTTTTGGGGGAGAAAAGTGATCTCTCTTTCGTTTTTGAACACTTTCAAACAATTTTCAGATTGGAAAGCCTTCTTCATCGTTAAGGTGTTATTCTGATTAAGAATTCGTTAAGAAAAAGGGGATAAGCATGAGTGAAAGGATATTCATTCCATTTATCTAAATTGAAGAAACATGTTAGGTAAATAGACCTTTACGGTGGATTCGCTCACGGGACCAGTATCTTTAAGTCACGTCAGAAGGAGGAGTCATAAAGAGGTAGGAGTAGACATTGAAATGGATGCTATTGTTAGAGACTTAAGAAAACTCCTTTTAAAAAGGTAAAGATTGTGAAAGGAAGATTCGATGAATAAAAAACTGTTAGCTTCGTTTATGGTATTCGCATTGATAGTAAGTATGCTCCCAATGAAGAGCGCAGAAGCACACTCTGTATTACAAAACTCCACGCCTAAGGAAGGGGCAACACTAGAAGAAACCGTTAAACGAATAGAATTATCTTTTAATACTAAAATTGAAAACGGGAGTACTCTTTATGTTCTAAATCAAAAAGAAGAAAAAATCAAACCAAGCTCGGTAAACTTAAACGATAATGTCTTACAAGCTAATTTTGAAGAAAACCTTCCATCGGGAACGTATCAGGTAAATTGGAAGATCCTTGGAGCAGATGGTCATTTAATTAAAAACCAATACAGATTTACGATATCGGCGGCCCAAGAGTCTTCACCAGATAAAGAACAAGACAATCAAGAGACTAAAGATAAAACAACTCAAGAGCCTGAGACTTCAAAACCAGATGATTCAACCTTGGTACAAGAGACAGATGAAAGAAATGGTTCACAGCAAGTTGATAATAATGAATCGAGTCCATCTCCATTCATGTATGGGATCATTATCTTTATAACCATTGCTGGGGCCTTTTTATTGTTCTGGATGCTGTTTAGCAAGAGAAAGAAATAAGGAGGGTGATACAAAGTCATGATATTTTTATTGACGTTATCTGAAGTCTTATTGTATATTTCTTTTTCCATTTTAATTGGAGCACTCATTCTGTTACTCGTTCCGGAGAATCATAAACCACCGATTCACGTTCCTAAAAAACATTGTACATAGCCACAGGAATTATCCCTCTAGCTGCTTTATTTCCCGTTATTCGAACAACGGCCATCTTCTCGGCAGATCGGGATATGTGGTTCATTTTTAAAAATGTCTTACTTACGTTTGAAGTGGGTCAATCCTGGGTGTTCATTACCCTTATTTCAGCGCTTCTTATTCGAGTTTTACTACCTAAAAACTTCAAATCTAATCCCATATTGCTTGGTTTAGCTCTATTATTGACATTGTTAATGCTTGTTGGCTACACACGATCCAGTCATGCAGCATCTATCACAGAGTGGCAGGGTTTTCTAGCCCATACGTTTCATTTTTTAGCTGTCACGGTGTGGATAGGGATTCTTTTTGTAGCAAGTTGGTTTTCAAAGACAAAGGAGAATTGGTTACGATTTCTTAAATGGTTTACCCCGGTTGCAGTGGTTTGTTTGGTTAT
Source organism: Halobacillus amylolyticus (assembly GCF_022921115.1). NCBI lineage: Bacteria > Bacillati > Bacillota > Bacilli > Caryophanales > Bacillaceae > Halobacillus > Halobacillus amylolyticus. The sequence continues at coordinate 114,072 of NZ_CP095076.1, forward strand.
TGTTTCTGTGGCAGGCTATTTTACGATGAGTATTGATATTAATTCATACGACTATCCTAATGCCTCCATTTTTCAAGAGTATCAGAATAGTTTAACCGTAAACTATGGACAAGCCTTGCTTTTTAAGCATTTATTCATGGTTTCATTAGTATTATTCGCGATAATTAATGGAATTATTTTTCGAAAAAGGAACAATGATGCATCTTTTAACCCCTTGAAATGGGCACGATTAGAAAGTATCTATGCGTTGGTTATTTTTGGCCTGACCGCATTCATGGGGCAGTCATGGCCTCCGCATCAAATCTATAGTTTAATAAAGTCTTATGGGGCTTCCCCCTATACACAACTTTTACGCAAAGTGATCTAGTTGAAACCATTCAAAATGCAGAGTCTTTAAAGATATTTAACGTAAGCTTTTCTTTTGGACCCATGAGTCTTCTTTTAGGTATTATGGGCGTGTTATTTACGGCGATAACTATTATGGCAGCCGTTAAACGGGAATCGGTAGCCATGACTTCAAGCGCTACCTTACTTATGGTTTTATCATTCTATTTTGCTTTGATGATAGGAGTTCAATAATATAAAGGCCTTTTGTCACAGACAAAAGGCCTTGAAACATTAAAATATTCTAACTATAAAAAGGAGAATCTATGTTTTCATGAAATCAGCTCATAAACTTCCTTATTTTTTTATTGTTATTTACATTGTGTTGTTTTATATTTCCAGTTTCATTACGAGCTTACTACTAGGTCCTAAAAACATGATCTTTCTTACTTCACTGGTTGTTATATACTGGTTTATAGCCACTACTCTTATGAGATTTTTTAGCAAACCCCAAAGGTTGAAGCAGCTCCTTCTTAAAACAACCATTAGTGTAGGGGTAATTATGTTAGTTACTTCACTCCAACAAGCGCTTTTTATTAATATCCCTTACAGCTCTAGCCTTTTGTTTTTCGCTATGAGCTTAATCCTATTGTTATTGCTACACACCTTGTATTTCAGGTGGAAGTTAACTTCAAATATCCCTGACTAGATCATGTAAAAAAGAGAATTCTTTTTATGATCGATCCATCTTTTTGTCCGGACAAGTTTGTTGAATATCTTGTGTAAAAGGTTAAAAACGATTAAAAAAGAAGTGAGGGTTGGTTATGACGATTATATTATTCCTTTTAGCTGGGTTAGCTGAAATTGGTGGTGGGTATCTTATTTGGCTGTGGTTAAGAGAAGGAAAACCTTTTTATTGGGGGATGTTAGGCGGCTTATCCTTAGCTATGTATGGTGTTATAGCTACGTTTCAAACGTTCCCTTCTTTTGGGAGAGTTTATGCGGCCTACGGAGGTGTTTTTATTATATTGTCTGTCCTTTGGGGATGGGGTATTGATAAAAAAACGCCTGATTTTTATGACTGGGTAGGTGCGGGTATATGCTTAGTTGGAGTTTCTATTATGTTGTTTGCCCCACGCCAATAAAAAAGGAGGTTATCAAAGTGATCATACAGTCAAATATGTCACCCAAAGCTATCGTTGAAGTTTGGGGAAATACAATCGATGTTTTTAAGAAATACAATATTCCACTAGCTGAAAAAACTTTAGGAACAATGGTTGAAGCTAATGCATTGACTCCTTTACTTCAAGAACTCAATGCTATTGTTGGAAGTTCAACGACTACTTGTATAGAAGGTGGCTGACAAATGCCATCTCATAAGGAGTAGGTTACTCCTTTAATCGTACATATTCTAGTTCCACAAAAGGGACGCGATTGCTAAATAACGAAACAACCTTTTAAAAAAAGCCGCATTCTTTCATTGAAAATGCGGCTTTCAGACGTTGAAGGCAAGTAACTTTATTTGCACTGAACAGTTTCTACCAACGTGACAAGACTATCATGCTTTTCTTTTGTTAATTCTTTTATCTTATTAACAATATGGCTAACTTCTTTAACCGTAAGACTTGGGGGAAGTGTAATGGTTACATCTATTATAACCTTACTACCTGAAGTCCTTGCTTTTATGTCCTTCACACCTTCGACTTCATCAATATTGGAAATAGTCTCCTTGTATTTTTGTATGTCATCAGGGTTAATTCCATCTGTTAAAATCAAAGAGGTTTCCTCAAAAATCTCCCATGCTGCCCATAGGATTACAAGACCAATCACAACACCTGTAATTGGATCCAACCAAGGAAGACCAACTGTGCTCCTAATACTCCAATCCCCGTACCAATACTCACTAAAGCATCGGAAAAGTTGTCTTTTGCAATGGCCTTTAAACCTTGGCTATTGGCTTTAGAAGCTATATTACGGTTTATAAAATAAACAATAAACATGAAGGCCCCACTTCCAAAGGCAATCCAAGAAGCCAAGGGGTCTGGGGTAGCGTAATTATTATTAATAATGGAACGAGTTGTATCAAATAAAATTTGAAAACCGATCGTAGCAATGACAAACGAGGCGAGTAGGGAAGCAACGTTTTCAGCCCGTAAATGTCCATAGGGATGATTATCATCACGCTGTTTTTTAGCTATGTATAACCCGATTATAAGCGCTACGGAGGTAACAATATCGGTAAGGTTATTTAAACCGTCTGCTAGTAACGCCACAGAGGCAGCTTGCAATGCAATTATAATTTTAATGGCAGCAACCAGTAGATAGGCAAATGTACTAAACCATGCTCCAAACCTAGGGCTGTTCAGTTTCATGTTTGTTCCTCCCTTACTTTCTTCCCTATATGTTCCACCCCAAAAAATGATTTATTCGGATTTAACGAGATTGGGGATCGTATAATTATTAAAAAATCCCCTTCCAAAAAGGAAAAGGGGATTTATATTTAATCACCATATTTTGACTTCATTAATCGTAAGGAATTTAAAATGACAATAAGCGTGGCTCCCATGTCAGCGAATATTGCCAACCATAGAGTCAACCAACCGGGTATAACGAGTAACAAAGCTATAACTTTTATTCCAAGAGCAAAGGTCACATTTTGTTTAATCACATTTAAAGCCTTCCGGCTTAAGGATATGGTATAAGGAAGCTTATCTAAATCATCAGCCATCAATGCGATATCGGCTGTTTCTAGGGCTGTATCTGTTCCAGCTCCTCCCATAGCCACACCAACCGTAGCTGTTGCTAAGGCAGGGGCATCATTGACACCGTCTCCAACCATGGCCACATTTCCATGTTGTTCCCGAAGAGACTTAATGGCATCCAGTTTATCTTGGGGCAAGAGTTCAGCTTTCACTTCGGTTATCCCTAACTGTTGACCAATGGCCTTTCCTGTACCTTCATTATCTCCTGTTAACATCACCGTCTTTTTAACACCTAACTTGTGCAGTTTTTGAAGGATGGACGGACTATCCTTGCGAACTTGATCAGCCACAGCTATTAAGCCGTTTATTTCTTGTTCGTTTCCAACCAGCATGACAGTTTTACCCTGTGTTTGTAGGTCTTTGACTTGTTGTTGTATTTCGTTTGAAATAGAGCTTAGTTCATGGAATAAAGATGGACTTCCAATATAGTACGTTGTTTGTTTGATGGATGCTTTTGCACCTTTGCCTGTAATGGATTGGAAATCTTCAGCTGTATAGGACTCCGTATTATCCTGTTCAGCCTTACGAATAATTGCTGAAGCAAGGGGGTGTTGTGAATATTCTTCAATAGCAGCTGCAACACCTAATAACTTTTCCTTTTCGATTCCTGATATAGACACTATATCTGTAACTTCAGGGACACCTTCAGTGAGGGTCCCCGTCTTATCAAAAGCCACGACTTTTAAGCGACCGGTTTCCTCTAAATGAATTCCACCTTTGATAAGCACGCCCCTACGTGCAGCATTTCCAATCGCCGTAACAATGGCGACTGGAGTTGAAATAACAAGCGCGCAAGGACAACCAACAACTAAAACAGCTAGACCCTGATAAATCCATTCGGACCATACCCCACCCATGAAAAGGGGAGGAATAACACCGACAAGGAAAGCAATTGTGATAATAGCCGGAGTATAGTATTTGGCAAATTTATCGACAAACTGTTGAGACGGTGCCTTTTCAGCTTGTGCTTCCTCAACTAGATGAATGATTTGCGAAATCGTTGTATCTTCTACGTGCTTGGTCACACGAACTTCCAGTACACCTTCTTCATTTAACGTTCCGGCAAATACTTCATCGCCAACATTTTTATGGGCTGGTATGGATTCTCCTGTTATCGCTGATTGATTAATTGATGACTGACCTTTGACGACCTCACCATCCATAGCGATTTTCTGCCCTGGTTTGATAAGCATAACATCATCGATTCGAACATCCTCAACATCCATTTCCATAACTTCATCGCCACGTTTAATGGTAGCTCTATTAGGGGCAATATCCATTAGAGAACGAATGGACTGGCGTGCCTTATCCATGGAGTAGCCTTCCAGTGCTTCACTCAAAGCAAATAAGAAAACAACAACAGCACCTTCCCCCATTCCCCAATAACGGCAGCACCGATAATAGCTATGGTCATTAAGGTTTTCATATCAAATTGGAACTTAGTTAGGTTCTTCAGACCTACCTTGAATAATTCAAAACCACCAACTAAGATCGCTGTCGCAAACGTTCCAATCGTTATGACGTTATCTTCACCTAATTGAAACGATAGTACATATCCAATCACGATGAATAATAAAGAAACCATCGTCATGACATTTCCACGGTTCTTCCAAAAAGGCTCCTTCTTCTCTGGCTGTCGTTGGCGTTCAGGATAAACTTTGATTCCATCAAAGGCTCCTGCCTGTTCCAATTGTTCAACCGATGCATCTCCGTGGACTGTTATTTTAGATGCGCCAAAGTTAAGATTGACATCATTAACGGTTTGAATATCGCGTATGTTTTTTTCAAATTTAGCAGCACAATTGGTACAGGATAATCCTTGAAGACGATAAACGTTTTTATGATCTTCCATTAGAATCACCTTCTTTTGAATGAATCATCGCGATAGACACTAACTGATGTACATGGTCATCAGCTAGAGAATAAAAGACAAGCTTCCCCTCTTTTCGATACTTAGCCAATTTCATATTTCGTAATAATCGTAGATGATGGGAAGCCGTTGCCGTGGTTGAACCAATGATGTTGGCCACATCACACACGCATAGTTCCGTTTCCAATGTTAAAGCATAGGCAATTTTTAAACGTGTGGCATCGGATAATGCCTTAAAAATCAACTCTACACCCTGAACGTTATCCATTTGAGGTTGTATCCGGTTAACGATCTCTTCATCGTAACAAAATGTATCACACGTATCAGGAGATCCTGTGTTCACTATATCTTTACTCATTTTATCACCCTTATTCAAATGTTTATTTGATTATTTGTTTATATTTTATGCGTTTACAGCGCATATGTCAACGCAGGGTATGCACCAATTATGTCACTGTTGGTTTATTGAGGAGGTTTATCCCCTTGGTCTGTGGACCAAACTTATAAGTAAACACAAAACGTACTTCAAAAAGTTTATAAAGCATGTTAAATTCAAAGACAACGTTTGGTTACATAGTTTCTTGAAAAATACCAATTCGGAATTTTTTTCTATGAAGTAGGAAATGGCCGAAAAACAAGGAGATTAAAAATATGAAAGTAAAGAATCGAGTAAACATACTAGGTTTAACACTGTTCTTGTTTACCTTTTTACCCATTCAAGCATTTGCTCATAACCCAGATGTAAGGGCAACTGGTGAAGGGAATTTATTTCAACAGTACACTTGGTTCGAGATACTGAATCCCATTTTACTTTTGTCTTTAATAGTGGTTTACATTGCTTACCTTAGGATAATGCGTAAAATATCAGAGAAACGTTTAGGAGAACGTAATCTTAGGAAAAAGATATGTTTTCAATTAGGTTTATTAACCACTTATATTTCATTAGCAGGTCCTCTTGCTATCTTATCTAACAATCTTATATTTAGTGCGCATATGCTTCAAACATCTTTGATGTATATTGTTATGCCACCCCTTATTCTATTAGGTATGCCGCGAGGGTTTTATCACTTTTTGGACGAAAAAATATTCAAACCAAAGATCTTACGTATTTTAAAGTCTCCTTTGATTAATTTAATATTATTTAATGCACTTTGGTCCTTTTATCATATACCATCCATCTATGAATACTTTCTAGAGGAATTTATTCTATTGGAGATCTTACATATTGTCTTGAACACATCTGCATTCTTAATGTGGATCCAAGTTTTGGCCCCAGAAGGTCAAATTAACGACATGTCCTATTTAAAGAAACTTGGTTATATGTTTGCGAATGGACTGTTAATAACACCAGCCTGTGCTTTAATTATTTTTGGGGGAGATGTAATATATCCTTCTATCTATGAATCACCCCAACTTTTCCCATGGCTTGGCCCACTACAGGATCAGCGACTAGGGGGTATCATTATGAAGGTCGTTCAGGAGTTTTCCTATGGTACGGCGATAACCTATGTATTCTTTAAATGGGCACGATTGGAGAGAGCGAAGGATGCACAAATTGATGAGTTACCAGATCAGCCTGTGAACGAGTAATTTTATTTGTTTCTTTAATAGTAATTCTTCCATTTATTAGGCACTCTTTCACAGAGTGCCTTTTGTTATTTTCAGGGATCACATTTTAGTTTTAAAATGAGAGATGACATTATGCCAACATTCAAATAATTATTTGAATGGATATATATTTGGGTGTTAAACTATAATCGGTTGAATTGAAGAAGTTTAGTAGATTTTTTTCAAGAAAGGAGCTCTTTTATGATGGATCCATTTTTTTTGTCTATAACACTCATGGCTGTAGGTATCTCTATGATATACACGATATTCATAGTCATCCTTTTAAAAAGAAATAAGAGAAAAAAAGAGAGTGATCGTAGAAAGCCTTAAATGTCATGGAATCGTTATAATCATGCGTAAACCCCAATCAATTTTCATGATAGGGTTGTTCTAAATCTAGCGTATCTTGCTAAAAAATAAACGGTTAAGGAGTGAAACCCATGTCTAAAAAGAATCCGATGCCTATAATTATGGTAGTTACTTTAGTTGTTGTAGGGTTGATTTCAGCCCTTGTTGTATTAGGTAATCAAAAACAAAGTGCAGGAGAAAGCAATAGCAATAGCACTACTGTAAGTGAATCCCCTTCGATAAAAAAACACCCCACTATGGGAGAGGATAATGCACCTGTACAAATCATTGAATTCGGTGATTATAAATGCCCTGCCTGCAAGAAATGGAGTGAGCGTGTGTATCCGCAATTAAAAGAGGAATTCATCGACACAGGAAAAGCCAATTTTACTTATATTAATACCCCGTTTCATGGAGAAGGATCTAAATTAGCTGCCCAAGCTGGAGAAGCCGTTTACAAACAAAAACCGGAAGCTTTTTGGGATTTTCATAAAGCTCTTTTTGAGGCCCAGCCAGACGTAAATCATGATCAAAAATGGTTGTCAGATGAAAAAGTTCTTGAGGTAGCTGAGGAAAGTGTTCCTTCCATAGATCTAACACAAATGAGACAGGATCTTCACTCAGGCGCCATTTCTCAAGAAGTTCAAAACGATACGGATCTGGTCAACGAATATGACGTCCAACAAACTCCAACCATCATGATCAATGGTCAAATCTTAGAAAACCCGTTTGATTACAAAGCAATAACTAGTTTAATCAACCAAAATCTTGAGGACAATAATGGATAAGGCTATGGAAAATAGGAAAAACCGTCCGTCTTATCTTCTCTACATGGCTTGGATCATCTCTGTCCTTGCCACCCTTGGTAGTCTCTACTTTAGTGAAATTCGGGGATTTGTTCCTTGTGAGCTCTGTTGGGTTCAGCGAATTTTTATGTATCCAATGAGTATCATCCTTGGCATTGCTACCTTTTTCAATGATCGAAAAGTAATCAAATATGTATTACCTTTATCCATCATTGGAGGACTTGTTTCCATCTTTCATTACATGGAGCAGAAGGTACCTGGGTTTGCTAAAATAAAGCCCTGTACGCAAGGGGTTCCTTGTAGTTCTGAATACATCAATTGGTTTGGCTTTATCACCATTCCCTTTTTAGCTTTACTTGCATTCAGCCTCATTAGTATATTGCTGCTGTCGGTAAGGAAATGATACGTAACAAAGGGTGATTAGCCAAAACAACTCCACGGGTATTTACAATAGATAACTTAAAAGGCATAGAACCTTTTGAATTGTGAGGTTTGTGTATGACAAACATTAAATGTGAATGCGGTCATGTGAATCCAGAGGGAACGGTACTATGTGAAGCTTGTGGTAAGCCTACAGTAAACCAGTATACCGATGGGGTCGATAATCAATCCTTATTAAATATGAGATATGATGGGAGTGCCAGGAGATCCCAAACGTATAATCGCACAATCATCGATAAAGTATGGAATTTTTTTTCGTCAGTTAAGGTTGGAGTGTGGCTCATTGTACTTACTTTGGTCGCCTCGGCAGTTGGAACGATATTTCCACAAGAAATGTACATACCTCCTGGTGTTAGTGCCTCAACCCATTATGCAGATCAATATGGTTTAGCAGGGCAAATTTATTATCAGCTAGGCTTTCATAATTTATATAGCTCCTGGTGGTACATGCTTTTACTAGCAATGATCGGCATTTCTATTGTTATTGCTAGTATCGATCGGTTTGTTCCCCTTTATAAAACACTGAGAATACAAAAACCTAAACGTCATGATTTATTTATGAAAAAGCAAAGAATATTCGGCGTGACGGAATCTAGTTTTATTGATGGAGAGAAATTGAAGGGAAATCTGAAAAAGAGGCATTTTAAGATTAAAGAGCAAGATGGTCATCTCTTGGCAGAGAAAAACCGTTTTTCCAGATGGGGACCTTATGTCAATCACATTGGATTAATCATCTTTCTACTGGGGACGTTGCTCAGATTCATTCCTGCCCTTTATGTAGATGATTACATTTGGGTCCGAGAGGGTGAGACGGCTGTTATAAACGGCACAGAGGGACAATATTACATCAAGAATGAAAAGTTTATTCTGGAAACATATGACGAGGACGATGAACGATTTCAGGAAGCCCTTCAAAACAATGGGGGTCCAGTACCGAAGATCTATCAAACGAATGCTGTTATTTATAAAAGAACAGATCCTATTGTAGTCGGCGGAAATCCTGAGCTTGAAAAAATTAAAGAGGATCAGATCCGTGTGAATCATCCCATTAAGTTTGGGGGATTTGCTCTTTACCAGGCAAGCTATCAATTAAATGAATTTAAAGAAATGACGTTCAAGATTCATGATAAAAACAATGAAGACAGCTCTTATGGGCAATTTACTGTGAACTTGGCCGAGCCGAAATCAGAGTACCAACTTGAAAGTGGCTATAGGGTGGTACTTGATTCTTACTATCCGGAATATGAACTCCAAGACGGTGAACCGGTGTCTGTATCTAAATATCCAAAAAACCCCGCATTTGTATTCAACGTATATCCACCGGGCGAATCGGAACCTGAGATAAGTTTTGTGGGAATCGGTGTCAATGTAGATGGGACGGGTGAAAACAACTATAAAATAGGCTTAACTGACTTTGATGTAAGGGATGTAACCGGACTGACTGTTCGAAAGGATTATACGCTTCCTTTCATTGCGTTAGGTGGAGCTATCTTTATGATTGGCGTCATTCAAGGAATGTACTGGAATCATAGACGGATATGGATTAAACCAAAGGAAAATGGAATATGGATCGCTGCCCATACGAACAAGAACTGGTTTGCATTAAGACGAGATATTGAACGGGTGATTGACGGTACGGGGATAGAGTCCCCTAAGGATCAACAAGAGGTGGATAATTAGCCTCTAAGGAGGCCATCAAGGAGGGTATACAATGGAATTAACTATAATAAGCAGTAACTTGCTTTATGCTGCTTTTATTATCTATCTAATTGCTACATTTTTCTTCGGAGGAACGATTCGTGATAGGAAAAGGAAGAGTGCGAGGACGGCGGGCAACATTGGCATAGCATTGACTATAATAGGGTTCCTTAGTCAAGTCGGCTACTTCTTTACAAGATGGGTTGCGAGTAATCACGTACCTGTTAGTAATTTGTATGAATTTACAACATTTTTTGGCATGATGCTTGTCCTGGCGTTTATTGTTATGTATTTTATTTACCGTATCAACATTCTAGGGCTGTTTGCACTACCTATTGCCCTGTTAATTATTGCTTTTGCGAGTATGTTTTCAAGTGAAATATCCCCACTTGTTCCATCATTGCAGTCCCATTGGCTGTATATCCATGTAACAACGGCATCACTTGGGGAAGCTATTTTATCGATTAGTTTTGTCGCAGGATTGATCTTTCTAATCCGCCAAACGGATCAAAGTAAAGGATCTAAGCATACTTTTTGGTTAGAGAGCGTGATTTATATGCTAGCTGCAGCTTTAGCGTTCATCATCATCTCTTCAACCTTTAATGCGATGAATTATGAAGCCACCTTCGAAGCCCCTATTGAAGGACAACCTGTGGAGATTACTTACCAAATGCCAGCTATAGCTGGGCCAACGGACGGCGAGTTACTTACTGATAATATGAACCCACTTTTTAATGTGCCAGAGTGGATGCGTGGTGTGGATGCAGCTGTTAAATTCAATACGATCCTATGGGCTTTCCTTGGGGGCTTGTTCTTTACTGGCTGGTACGCTTAATTTTAAGAAAGCGCATTGGGGCAGCAATTCAGCCTCTCTTGAAAAAAGTGAATCCAGAACTTGTTGATGAAATATCTTATCGCGCAGTGGCTATCGGGTTCCCTATTTTTACACTAGGTGCGCTGATTTTTGCGATGATATGGGCCCAAGAAGCTTGGAGCCGTTTCTGGGGATGGGATCCTAAAGAAGTGTGGGCTTTAATTACCTTCTTTTTCTATGCTGCTTTCCTGCACCTCAGACTCTCAAGAGGATGGCATGGAACGAAATCAGCATGGCTTGCTGTAGGAGGGTTTGCCATCATTATGTTTAACTTACTCGCTGTAAACTTAATTATATCTGGTTTACATTCCTACGCGTAAGCAGGAAGTTTTATACTGGGATTTAAAATGCTTGCTCTGGATCAGGCAACATCTTCTGACGAGTGCATAACTACACGCTTCTAATTATACGGTCATTGCTGTTTACTGGGAAAAGATCTAAGATCATAGATCACTAAAGAAAGGCGTGTTTTAAAAGTGAAAAATCGTCGCAAGCGATTGATCATGCGTATCTCCATATTAAGTGTATTTGCCCTTCTCATAGGATTTGTCCTATATCAGAACTTCACAAAAAATTCAGGGGTCGTCAATGCCGGAGATATGGCCCCTGATTTTAAACTGGAGACCCTTGATGGGGAAACTATTCAACTTAGCGATTACCGGGGACAAGGTGTATTTCTCAATGTATGGGCAACCTACTGTAAACCCTGCGAGAAAGAAATGCCCTTCATAGAAAATCAATATCAAATTTTTAAAGATAAAGGTGTGCAGGTTCTCTCTGTCGATGTAGGAGAAAGTGCTGTAACGGTACAAGCATTTGTCGATCGTAAAGGAATGACGTTCCCCGTGTTAATGGACTACGGTGAGGAATTACTAGATGCATACGGAATTGGACCTATCCCGGTTACTTTCTTAATCGATGAAAACGGCAGGGTCGTGGATCGCATTACGGCTGGAATGACGGAAAAAGAGATCCATGGATATATGAAGAGAATTCAACCGGATGACTGGAAAGAATCAGATGACTGATATCAATCTACTATTAGCCTTTGGAGCAGGGTTTTTATCATTTATTTCGCCTTGTAATCTACCCTTATATCCTGCATTTTTATCTTATATTACTGGGATGTCCCTAGATGATTTACAGGATAAAAAATTGTTGGCACAGAAACAACCCTTGCTTCACACCTTGTTTTTTCTCTTTGGCTTTTCCATCATATTTATTGCCATCGGTTTTTCAACATCTTTGATTGGTGGGTGGTTTATTCGTTATGATGATTTAATTCGCCAATTAGGTGCCATCTTAATTATCTTTTTAGGCTTAGTGACGCTCGGGATCTTTAAACCTGAAGTACTGATGAAAGATTATAAAGTTCCCTTAAAAAAACGCCCTCAAGGATATATAGGGTCAAGTGCTGTAGGTATGGGGTTCGCAGCTGGGTGGACTCCTTGTACGGGTCCGATTCTTGCGGCTGTCATTGCTCTTGGGGTCTCTTCACCCAACCAGGCTGTTCTGTATATGATTAGTTATGTCTTAGGGTTCTCCATTCCCTTCCTGGTCATGGCTCTTTTTATCGGAAGGTTAAAATGGATTAGGAAACATAATCGAAAAATCATGGCTGTTGGTGGTTATGCCATGATTGCTATGGGGATCGTTTTATTTTTTGGTTGGATGACTCAATTCACTTCCTTTATAACCAATCAGTTTTTTGGTGGTTGGACTGGATTTTAACACAATGGAAAATAGAATCCCCCTATGTATAAGTCTTCAAAGGCAACGGAGGAATAGTGAATGAAAAAAATTACTTTGCTAACAGTTATAATGATATCCTTTCTCCTTTTTGACGGACTCCCTGTAGGGGCAAATGAAAAAGGAGACCGTAAATGGCAAGACGGGAGTATTTATTTCATAATGGTCGATCGATTCATGAATGGAAATACTGAAAATGATAAAAATGTTAATGTCAATGATCCTAATTCCTTCCAGGGGGGAGATCTTGAGGGGATTATTGAAAAGTTGGATTATATTAAAAAAATGGGATTTACCACCATCCAACTAACTCCTATTATGGACAATGGGACAAATGGCTATCATGGTTATTCAGTTATAGATTTTAAAGCTATTGATGAACACTTTGGGACCATCGAAGATGCCAGGAAATTAGTCAAAGAGGCTCACAAAAGGGACATGAAGGTTATCTTTGATTTTGTTGTCAATTATACAGGGAATCAACATCCTTGGCGGAAAGATCCGGAGAAAGAAGACTGGTACCTCAAAGAACAATATATGAACGAACAGGAGGATTCCAATAGTCCCGCAATTTCTACTCCTTCTGTCTTGAATATGAAAAACGAGGAAGTAAAACAATACATATTGGATGCAGCCTCCTTCTGGATCAAAGAAACTGGCGTTGATGGCTTTGGCTTAGATACGGAAAAACCAGTTTCTAAAGAATTTTGGACAGATTTTTCTAATCGTGTAAGATCGATTGACGAAGACTTTATCTTACTCGGAAAGATAAAGAATGAAGGTTCTATATCACAATATAAAGGAACCGGGGTAAATAGCTTCGTTAATAATCCTTTCTCTAAACGTGCAAGAAATTCATTCAAGGAAGCTGGCGAGTCACTTAATCCTCTTTTTAATCAATGGGAACGGGATAAAAAACTATATAATTCCTTTAATATAGGTCATTTTCTTGATGACCCCAATAGTCAACGCTTTACAAGGCTAGCACTTGAAAACCGTCAAAATCCAATCACTAGGTGGAAATTAGGACTAACTTATATGTTTACTTCTCCAGGTATTCCTATCCTCTACTATGGAAGTGAAGTGCCTTTAGATGGAGGTGAAGTACCTGATAATAATAGACTTATGAATTTCAATTCTGGAGATGGCCAACTAAGTAAACGAATTGAAAAACTAAATGCCTTGAGGGACCAATACCCTGTATTGACTCGTGGGGACTTCGAGAAATTGTATAGTGAAGACGGATTTTTTATATTTAAACGCAGTCTGGAGGATCAGGTGATGGTAGTTGCTATCAATAATGATCGCTCCACAAGGACAGCAGAGATTAAAGGGTTACCAGAAGGGAAACAGTTACGTGGGATCCTACATGATGGGTTAGTACTTGAACAAAAACCCGGAATGTATAAACTAGCTCTTAATCGTGAACAAGTTGATGTATTTTTAGTTGAACCTAAACAAGGTCTTAACTGGCCATTTATCTCATTTGTACTTGGTGTATTCGGGCTATTTGTGTTCGGGGTGAGTTACATTAGTATCAAAAATAAAAAAAATAATCAATATTCAGTGTGAGTTTACTGATTATGGAGGTGATGCTCATGTTACGACCGATTGGCAAAACATTTGAGGTCAAGCCCTCTAAACGCTTCTACATCCCTCGTAAATGGAGGGACAAGTTTAACTGGATTCAAGGACACAGTGTTAGCTTACGTTTTCAAGAAAGCAATCTTATCGTACAGGAAGAGGTAAGTGAAACTGATATGGTTTGTGTCATCGGCAGAAAAGGTAGTATCTTTATTCCTGCCGAAGCCATTGATAGATTAAATCGAAAGGAAATCAGGTTCCTGTCCGTTTATGTGGACGAAGCTAAGAAAAACATTGTGTTAGTACCTAAATCTTATACGAGTCATCTGAAGAACTAGATCTTACACACGAAATGGTTAGATGTTAAATAGTTAAGAAGTTGTCACATGGCATCTATATATGAACAAATGTTAATATGGTATTATGTACACGGAATGGCTTCTACCCCCCATTCCATTCTAGGACATAAAGGGATGGCTACTAAGCCATCCCTTTAATTTGATCTATACATGATATGATGATCCAAACAGAGTGCTGTTCTAAACCGACTAATTTAAAATGATAGGACGTGTTAGTCGCTTTGTTCCCTGATGGCCAAAAACTAAGCAAATTCCTATAGATGCGACAAATAATAATAGCAAGTGATTAGATAATAGATCTAGTTGCTTATGAGGAATGAAAGCCTTAACCGTTTGGATAACAAACCCGTGAAGTAAGTACACGTACATTGTTCTTGCCCCTATAACGGTTAGTTTAAATGGTTGATTAGGTACCAGTGCTAAAAAACTGATGGTTGCGATAAGAGTTAGTCCATATTGTGTTAATCGAATAGCGCCAGCTTCCCAACCACTTACCCCCATACTTCCATATGAATAGGATCCAAACAGCCACTGTATACCTTCTTCAGGGAAGACAAAGTAAAAGGCCGTTAATATAGTCAAAAGTAAGATGGCTCCACCCCACTTCCACCGCGCCTGATTTCTAATTTTGTTAAAATGATCCCTTTGTAAACAAAACCCTAATAAAAAGATCGGGAAGAACACAAAGGTACGGGACAAACTTAAAGATTGACCGATCACATCTATATATCCTATAGCGATACCAAAAATAATGGATGCTAAAACCCCCCACCATTTAAATCTTCCCACAAGAAATAAGAGAAGGTGCCAACAAAACAAACTTAAAAGGAACCAAAGTGTCCAGTGAGGCTGAAAGAAATTAAATGTTAGAGTTGTTTCCTTCCCCACCATATAATAATAGACACTATAAATGGCTTGAAATAAGAGATAGGGGAGTAGCAGCTTCTTAGTGATGCTTAAGATGTACCCTTTTTGTTGATACTTCTTCGCAAAGTAACCAGACATTAAAGCAAACCCAGGCATATGGAACAGATAAATGGCTGTGTAAAGGGCAAACAACAGTTGACTGTCGTGCTTCAAAGGGCTAATGACGTGACCAAAGACCACCAAAAAGATAAGTAAAAACTTAGCATTGTCGAAATATGGATCTCGATTATCGATCTTGTCCATTATTGAACACCTGGCTTCCGTTCAAAAAATTCAATTTATAATTTAGTAAAAACATAACTCAAGTTTATCGTTTGTGAATGACCGGAAGGGTAAGAATTCCCTCTCCTTTATAAAAAGAGCAAGATAGCTGTTAGAGTCACTATCTTGCTCTTCTGAACGTATCATAGAAACAAAGTATTATCCGTCAACGTTATCATTAGAAGAATAGGGTTGCAGAAACCTTAATAGATCCCCGTAAACGACTTGATCGGATTTATTTAACTCCTCTTCAGCTATCGGTTTCCATTCTTGGCATTGTTTTGAGTCAACTTCATTACCTTTTGGTTTGCGATAGCATTTCCCTTCCGTGTAGATATACTTGTCCGTGATAAAACTTCCGTCCCTTAATACGGTAAAATCTTTTCTTTCTTTGGCAAATAAATCGGTGCCGAATTGGATATCGTTTTCAATATGCTTTCCAAGCAAGTGCAAAATGGTTGGTT
Organism: Halobacillus amylolyticus; assembly: GCF_022921115.1. Lineage (NCBI taxonomy): Bacteria > Bacillati > Bacillota > Bacilli > Caryophanales > Bacillaceae > Halobacillus > Halobacillus amylolyticus. The sequence goes on from NZ_CP095076.1 coordinate 130,147, forward strand.
TCAAATCAATTTGTCCAGACACTGTCTCCATGACTTTCCCTTTTTGCCCCGGGTTATGAATAATGAGTGGGACTCTTTGTAATTGGATGTGTCTATACGGCGTATGGGGTTTGCCGAGATACTTTTCCATGGCCTCAGTGTGATTGTCTGATATACCATTGTGATCGCCATAAATGACGAAAAGAGAATCTTTATACAGGCCTTTTTCTTTGAGTCTATTAAAATATTGCTTTAATGCATTATCCTCGTAGCTAACTGTTGTAAAATACCGGTTAAAAACGCCGTCATTAGAATCCCATTCCGAAACGATCTCATCTTCCTCTTCTAAGGAAAAAGGGAAGTGGTTGGTCAAGGTAATATACTTTGCATAAAAAGGTTCTTTTAGATTGTCCAAGTATTTCATGGATTGTTTATAAAGGTACTCATCTTTTAATCCCCAACCTATTGATTTTTCCGGAGTAATATTAAAGTCTTCTTGAGAAAAGTAACGATCATACCCTAGGGTTTGGTACATAATGTTCCGATTCCAAAAACTCTTATTATTAGCATGGAAAACAGCCGATTCATAGCCGGATTTCCCTAAAATTTCTGGTGTTGCATTGTACTCATTTTGAGAATTCGTAAAGAAAACAGCACCACTTGGCAAACCATATAATGAGTTTTCGACTAGGAATTCGGAGTCCGATGTCTTCCCTTGTCCAGTTTGCTGATAAAAATTCGGGAAATAGTAGCTTTTATCAATTAAATCATTTAAAAATGGGGTGATCTCCTTCCCATTCACCTTGTTATTGATCACAAAGCTTTGGGTCGATTCTAATGAAATAAGAATGAGATTTTTCCCTTTTGCTTTACCAAACATTTTGGCATTGATCCCATGAGGAGTTTCCTCCGTATATGATCTTATAGGTGCTAATTCACTACTCTCGGCGAATGCTCTTTTAACTTTCGTGTTTGACTGTAATACTACATCATACATTTGATAGTTGTATGGACCGAGATATTTCATCAGCATTTCCCGGTCAAAAGTTCTTGTTAACAATTCCGGTCTCTCAATGTAGGCCAAACCGACATTGACCACAAAAATACTTAAAGCTATGAGAATACCGAAACGACGGGAGCGATGTTTAAAGGGCACTTCTGCTTTAGGTTCTCTTTTTCTAGCAGCAGACACTATTGAAACAATCGTCAACACAATGATGTCAACAAATAAAAAAACGTCAAAAGGATTAGCAAGTGTAGCCGTACTTCCCCCTAAATCGCTAAAGTTATTAGTCTGGAAAACGACAGGCAAAGTGATAAAGTCGTTGAAAAAGCGATAGTATAATAAGTTAGCGTACAGAACGCCAGTGGCTAATAGATTGGCCAATGCTTTGTAGATAATGTTTTTAATGAATTTGTCTGATCGAACAAGTGTAAATAATAAGATAGAGAAGCTTAAAGGTGAAATGAATAGAATAACTTCCTCTAGTAACGATTCTACTGATAACTCAAACAAAAATCTTAAGACAACGTAAGTTTTCAACCATAACAGTATGATGGATGTCATATAGCCGTTTTGAAACTTACCAAATGCCCCTTTTACATCCTTCATTATAATAGTCACTCCTTATAAAATATAGGGAATCGGTAATTAAGGAATCCTGCATTAAAACAGGTAATAAGCACAGTGAATACGGTGTTTTATGAACTACAGTGTTCTAGAGTATAATATAGAAAAGTGTTTGGTTCAATGGATCCTCTTTTCTATTAAAGCCGTATCCCCTTCTTTGAAACTACTAACCCTCTTCTATTAATTTGAGCCATGGTATAACGCCTTCATGCAACCATCCTCTCAGAATATCATATGGTCTTGCCCAAATCGACGATAGATAAAACAAGGCTATTGATTTGCTCACTTTTAATGGAATACAATGATCCCCTTCGTTCCTTTCGTAGTGTTACTAGTCCCAATTTTCTTAATATACTTAGATGATGAGAGGCTGTCCCAGAAGATGTGCCAATAATAGTGGCCATTTCACCTACGGATAATTCGTTCTTTTGTGTTAAAGCAAAGATAACTTTTAGTTTAGTTGGGCTAGCCATGATTTTAAGCATACTTACTGAAAAGCCAAAATCATAAGCCACTAAATTTCTTTTAATGCAATCTACATTATTTTCTACTGAAAAAACGTGCTTTTGTTGATGACTATTAATATAGCACACATCCTTCATTATGTTCATATGTTCATATGTTTCCATCCCATCTTAGGATGTCGGATGTAATTGGTCAACCCTAGTACAGAGACTCAGGGGTTTTTTGCAATTTATAGGCGGGGTTATTTGATAGAATTACGCCTATTTTTACCCTCATTCTTATTTCTTCAAGGAAACTCCTTACGAACATAAGGTTGTTCACAGACTATATTTATGAACATATGAACAAATATTGAAATGTTTATTACAATTATTTGTTGAAATTTTGACGGTTTATTGAACTCCATTTTTTAGACTTCCTTTTTCCTTTATTCTTTGTCAAGTACTCCATTTGCTTGTCTTAGATAGGAAATAGCATTTGTATAAATGTGGAAGGAGGATCAAATAAGCCTATATGAATATAAAAATTGTTGTGAAATACATAGCTAGTCCCCTTGCTTTGTTATTCATTCTTTCGGGATGTAGCGCTGGTGTACTTGATCCAAAGGGACCTGTTGCAAGTACACAGTATGATTTGATTATTTATTCGATTATATTGATGAGTGTTGTCTTAGTGCCAGTGTTTATTGTCTTCGGTTATGTGGTGTACAAGTATCGGGAGCGTCCTGAAAATAAAGATTACGAACCGCCAGAGATTGAGGGGAATAAAAAACTGGAGGTTTTGTGGACAGTGATTCCGATCATTATTGTTACCCTACTTGCTGTGCCAACAGTTAAAGCAACCTATGATTTAGAAACTTCACCTTCACCTAAGCAGGAACCGTTAGTCATCAAAGTGACGTCAGCTCAGTGGAAATGGATTTTTCAATACCCTGAACAAGGTATTCAGACGGTGAACTATGCTTATATCCCGGTTGATGTACCGGTTAAATTTGTATTAACGTCTGCCGGTGCGATGAACTCCTTCTGGGTACCACAATTAGGAGGTCAATCATACACGATGGCAGGGATGAAAGATCAAATGTTTCTTGAGGCATCTGAAGAAGGTGTTTATAGAGGAAAAGGCGCCAATTTTACTGGAAGAAGATTTGCCGACATGAAATTTAAGGTTACGGCTGAAAGCCAACGAGATTTTAATGCCTGGGTTAAAAAAATTAAGACTACCAAACCTGAGTTAACTATAGAGCAAGCAAAACAACTTATGATACCCGGCACCGTTGGAAAAATGGCCTTCTCTTCTTATCCGGCAAACTTTAAAATGACGCAACTGAAAGAAGGTGTACAAAATGAACCTAAGCGAGATTAAGGATTTCCTTATAGGAGAGTTTTTTGTAACGGGAGATCCAACTATATACGCCGCACAGGTAATGATTGCCCTAACAACTATTGGGATTATCTTTACCCTTACCTACTTAAAGAAGTGGAAGTGGTTATGGCGGGAATGGTTAACCACAGTTGATCATAAAAAAATTGGAATTATGTATATTATTGTTGCTATGTTGATGCTGTTCCGCGGTGGTGCAGATGCGCTAATGATACGGACGCAATTGGCTTTACCGAATATGGATTTTTTGGAAGCCCAGACATACAATGAAGTTTTCACTACTCACGGAACCATCATGTTATTATTTATGGCCATGCCGTTTCTCATCGGCTTAATCAACGTGGCAATGCCTTTACAAATTGGTGCACGGGATGTTGCATTTCCTTATTTAAATGCACTTAGTTTTTGGCTATTCTTCTCAGGAGCTATGTTATTCAATTTGTCATTCATAATCGGAGGCTCGCCCGATGCAGGATGGGTGAACTATCCACCTCTTGCAGGCGGGAATTTAAGCCCCGGACCAGAAATCAATTATTATTTAATTGGCTTGCAGATTGCTGGTATTGGAACATTGACAACCGGTATCAACTTTATCGCGACCATCTTAAAAATGAGGGCACCTGGGATGACTCTTATGCGTATGCCAATTTTCACATGGTCATCGCTGATTACATCTATCATTATCCTTTTTGCCTTTCCAGTACTGACCATTGCTCTAGCGCTATTGACGATTGACCGTCTATTCGGATCACACTTTTTTACTGTGATTGGTGAAGGTTTGCCAGAAATGTATGTGAATTTGTTCTGGTTATGGGGACATCCGGAGGTCTACATTTTAATTTTGCCAGCTTTCGGTATTTTCTCAGAGGTAATCAGTACATTTGCCCGTAAAAGATTATTTGGTTACAAAGCCATGGTGTACTCAATGATTATCATTTCCCTATTGAGCTTTGTTGTATGGGTTCATCACTTTTTTACGATGGGAAGCGAACCTGCAGCAAACTCTTTCTTTTCCATTTCAACGATGGCCATTGCGATACCAACAGGGGTGAAGATTTTCAACTGGTTGCTTACCCTGTATAAAGGCAAAATTAAATTCACAACAGCCCATTTGTGGGCGCTTGGATTCATGCCTAATTTTGTGATCGGTGGTGCTACAGGAGTCATGCTTGCAAGCGCTCCAGCCGATTACCAGTATCACAACAGTTATTTTCTTATTTCGCACTTCCATTACGTCTTAATTTCCGGTACAGTCTTCTCCATTTTTGCGGGACTCCATTACTGGTGGCCGAAGATGTTTGGTCATAAATTGAATGAACGACTAGGTAAATGGGCATTTTGGCTGTTTGTTGTCGGATTTAATGTGACGTTTGTTCCCATGTATATAGTTGGTCTAATGGGTATGACACGACGTGTTTATACCTACGAAGAAGGGCTAGGCTGGACAACATTGAACTTTATTGAAACTTTAGGTGCTTACGCGATGGGAATTGCGTTTGCCATAATCGTTTACAACATTTACTACAGTGCTCGCTACGGTGAACGAGATAAAACTGGCGATCCATGGGACGGTCGCACACTTGAATGGTCCATCCCTTCTCCTGCTCCGGAGTACAATTTTGCTCACGTCCCTAAAGTGAAAGGGTTAGATGCCTTTTGGATAATGAAGAAAGAAAATAAGACTAAGAAAAAAGAAAAAGAACCTTACAAACCGATTCATATGCCAGACGATTCTGGGCAACCATTCATGATGTCCCTCTTTTTCTTCATATCCGGATTCGGGTTTGTATGGGAGTGGATGTGGATGGGAATCTTGGGCCTCGTAGGGGTCGGTGTGATTATGATTCTTAGAACTTTTGATAAAGATGAGGGTTATCATATCAGTTCAAGAGAAATTAAACGTCGTGAACGTGCAGCGAGGGAGGATCGAATCGATGAGTAAAGCGAACGAATCTACCATACAAAAAAATATTCCCTTAGAATATGCCAATGAAGAAGGTAGAGTTAAGATCATCGGCTTCTGGTTATTCCTTGCAGCTGAGATTGTATTATTTGCTTCTTTGTTTGCTGTATACCTTGTCTATCTTGACCGCACGGCCGACGGTCCGACCGCAGAGGAAATATTCGAGATCAAGGGCGTTGTTATACAAACGTTTCTTCTGTTAATTAGTAGTTTTACATCCGGCCTCGCAACCCATGAATTGCGTCGACGAAACACGAAAGGCGTAGTCGTATGGATGATCATTACATTATTGTTGGGCGTTAGCTTCCTAGGAATGGAAATTAATGAATTTATCACTTATGTTTCAGAAGGGGTCAATATTTCTACAAGTGCGTTTTGGTCAGCATTTTTTGTTCTTGTTGGTACGCACGGAGTTCATGTAACCTTTGGAATCATATGGATTTCGTTAATTCTTGTCCAAATTGCTAGGGAAGGAATTAACACGGTCACATCAAGAAAGCTCTTCATTGGAGGCCTTTACTGGCATTTTCTTGACGTGATGTGGATTTTTATATTTACCGCAGTCTATTTAATAGGGATGGTGCTATAAAATGAGAGAGAATATAAAATTTGAAGAGCATCATGGATTTCCCTGGAAACAAGTTATTGGTTTTGTTCTATCCATCATTTTGACGGTGGCCGCACTCTGGGTTGTTTTTTCGCTTTCCTTAACGGCGAAAGCTACGATTATTGTGATTCTAGCTTTGGCGTCAGCCCAACTGCTCGTTCAATTAATCATGTTCATGCACTTAAGTGAACACGAAAAAGCCTTCCAAATTTCAGCCTTGGTATACGGGGTACAGTCGCATTAATTGTTGTTGGTGGATCCGTTTGGCTCATGAATGGGATGTAATTCATTATTAAACAGAGTAAGACCCAGTTTCTATCAAACCTTGGGAACCGACAAGGGTAATAAGTTTACTAACACTGAAATTACAGATACCTATCTACCAACACTTCGGATAATTGGACATGTATCTCCAAAAGGGAAGACCTTCATAACAGGTTTTCCCTTTATTTTTTCATTCTTGTCTTACATATTGTCCAACCTACATGCGAATACATTCTTTAGGGATAAAAAAATGAAAGTGGCAAAGTATATTCTAACAGTATGATAAATCCACAACACTTTATTCATACAACAAAAGAACGTGCGGAAAAGAAGATAAATTCTAAAAGTGGGAAAGGGGTTAAAGAGAGATGCTTTATGATGACGAAAAAAGTCTTTATTTTATTGGGACTTTAGCTATATGTTCATGGTTTTTATATTTTATGATTTACTTTGATGATCTCACTTTTGTAGTAATTATTTCTGGTATAGCATTTATTTTAATTGCAACAACAATTTTTTTCATCTCTGTACATGTATACCACAATGTAAAATCTGGACAGCAATTGGTGATATATAGTTTGCTTTTTATTGGATTTTTCCTACTATTAGTATGGTTTAATTATGCTAAACTTCAACCGATGTTTCCTAAACTATTAGAACCCCTTTAATATATTAGAAATCTTCTTCAAAATCATAATCAGAGGAATTTTCAGAGATAATCCTCCCCTTTTGTCTTGTACGGATGTCTAGATTAAGAGAAATAGATAACGGTTGTTTCCCTTAAGATTTTCTAAAAAACTAGACTCTACTACTAAGGAGTATTCATGCTACCCTCAATTGGTATCCCCACCTTTCATCTCAAAATTTAATATATAAAATGTCAGTATTTGAGCATACTAACATTTATATATTAAGAGACGGGGGGGGGGACTAATCTTGAGTGACTGGACTTCAATTATCCCATTCATAATTATTATTCCTATTGCATTTTATACAAAGCAAGTATTAGCCGGGTTATTCATAGGGTTACTAGTTGCATCTTACATTGTTAATCCCTCCATTCTAGGTGGTATGGAGACGGCTGTTGATTACATTATTACCAATATGGCCAAAGAGAACAAATTATTGGTTATTGGTTTTTTATATGTTTTCACAGGTATTGTTAATATGATTAAAATGACCGGTGGGATTAAAGGTTTTATTGAACTATCCTCAAATAAAATTAAAAATGAAAAACAAGCCATCTTTTTAGTTTGGGTAACGGTGATTGGTACTTTTACTTCCCCGAACCTCAGAATTGTCACTGTTGCCCCCATTATGAAGGCTCTTCAAAAGAAGATGAATATCTCCAAAGAAAGGATTAGCTTTGTGATTGAGGCGACAGGGCTCCCTATCATAGCACTCATTCCTGTAGCAACGGCCTTTATCGGTTTTATGACTTCGACCATAGAAATGTCCTTAAACAATACAGATACAGGTAGTGATCCTTACCTATTGTTTATCAAAAGTATTCCTTACAACATTTTTGCATTAGTCATGATTGTACTTGCCATCACTTTCAGCTTTGTTAAACATCCCAATTTCTTAGGAAATGAGAAGAAAAAGAATAAGGAGAAAAAACGTATTTGGGAAGATTCGCACTCGGTAGCATCTAAGGAATTGGATTCCAGACCCGTTAATATCTTTATCCCAATCATTACAGCATTAATTCTGACCATCGGTTTATCTTGGTGGGATGGCTACAAGAAGACTGGAAGTATGTTGGATGCATTTATTAAAGCTGATGTGTCAAAAGCCATGTTTATTGCGATCCTTCTTTCTTTGTTGGTTACATTTGTTTTACTTCTCATTGAAAAATACCCACTAAAGAAATTATTTAATTACTTTTTTGAAGGTGGAAATAAACTAATGCCAGCCATCTTCTTATTTGCTTTAGTTTGGGGTTTATCTTCAGCTACCGAAGATCTTGGCTTATCCAATTTTGTAACAGCCGCACTTGATTGGATTCCGACAAATTTTATTCCACCTGTTATATTTATATTAGGATCAATAATGGCCTACTTTGTTGGCTCAACATGGGGTTCGTGGGGACTTTTAATGCCCATAGGTGTGTCACTTGCAGCCACATCAGGTATCTATCTTCCCCTTATGATTGGGATTGTTTTTGCATGTGGGGTCTTTGGAGGATTAACATCTCCACTCAGTGGAACGACTGTCACTATGTCTAAAATTATGGATATGGAAATATTAGCTTATTCAAGATATAAGTTGAAACACAGCCTTACTGGGTTCATTATTGCCGTCATTCTTTATGGGGTGATCACATTTGTAGTATAGTCCCTTAGGGATTCTGGATTCCATTAAGGTATAAGGTCGATAATTACCTTCTATGCGTATGCACAAAACCGACCGGTATGTATTCCTTCCTTCTTAGTTAATCATGTTGGACATATCTATATACCAACTATCCAAAAGAAATGAGGAATTTAGAATGAAAAAGGTTGGTGTTGGAGTTCTTTTAGTTAGTTTTATTCTTGTCATCATGTTCATTTTTATAAAAAGTGATGAGTCGCAGCAAAATCAAGTAAATGCAGAAAATTCAACTGAATTGGAAGGACATGAACGTCAAAAAAAAGTGAGATCAGAAATGCAACAAATTGAAAAGGAAAAAAGTAAAGATTCAAATGTCTTTAGCAAAATTACTAATGAATTAAAAGCAAAGGATTTTAAAGTCCTCGAAAGTAAGGGTATTCAATACACAACAGAAAATGGATGGGAACTTTTAATTGAGATTCCTGCAATGAACAACAATCTAAATTCGAGTAAAAAAGAAATAATAGAAATAGCAAATAAATTTCTAGAGAAAAGTGACATTTCTGAACTAAATTTTTCTGTTAAAATAAGACCTGTTGATGTCAAAAATAAGGAAGAACAGTAGTGGTGGTTATTCGGTTCCTTCGCGAAAAAGGAATCCTCAGATAAATGAGGATTCCTTTTTCTTTTGTCTAAAGATCATGTCATAGGAGGCAAATAAAACCGTAGCCTGGCAAAACCTTGTTTTATTATATTGTGTACACTACAAAAGGACCCCAATTCTCTTTATGTATAAAGGAGGATTGGGGTTTTTACGTAATTAGTAGTAAACCACCCCCTGAAATTGGACAATATTGTGTCTCTTATCGCAATAACCTATGTGAAAAGGAGTGAACCATTTATAATAAAAATACGGATAATTATCGACATAATATATACAGGGAAAAGAAGAGTTTTTTTCATTCGTAAAAATAAAGCATCAAATGAAGAAAATAGGAGGTTAACTGATGGCGACCAGTATATTATTAATAGATGATCACAAATTGTTTCGTGAAGGAGTAAAGCATATATTGGATTGTGAGTCCAGCTTTGAAATCGTTGCAGAAGGGGATAACGGAGCTGAGGCGCTTGCCCTAATCGAAAAAAATAACCCTGAAATTGTATTGATGGATATTAATATGGGTTTAGAAGCGATAGCTGAGATTACAAATCGCTATCCAAACGTGAAAATTATTATTCTTTCCTTTCATGATGATGAACACATCGTAAGCCATTCTCTGAAAACGGGGGCCCAAGGGTACTTATTAAAAGAAATGGATTCTGATTCTTTAGTGGAAGCAATTAAAATAGTCAATGATGGCGGATCCTATTTACATCCAAAGGTGACCCACAGTATAATTGCGGAATATCGCCGGCTATCGGCGAACTCATTCCAACCGTTAGAGTATCGTAAGCCCCTTCATCTGCTTACCAGCCGTGAGTGTGAGATACTGCAATTTCTACTGAACGGTTATACTAACCGTAGAATGGCTGAATCGCTTAATCTTAGTGAAAAAACGATTAAAAACCACGTGAGCCATATCTTGCAAAAAATGAAAGTCAATGACCGTACACAAGCCGTCGTTACAGCCATTAAAAACGGCTGGGTTGAAGTTGTCTGAAACGAAGCAATGGGGGGATTTCTTCCATTGCTTTTTTTGTTGGAAATTCCTTATTTTTCTTCTTCCCTGTTCATGATAAGTCTCGATACATAGAACTACTTCCTTTTGTTCAAAATAAAGGTGTATTTCCAAAGAACTTTTAAAGGAGGATGCAACAAAATGAGTGACGATAAGTTAAATAGCAAGCATTCCAAAGAACAGTTTGGCAAGATAAAATCTTACCAAGAGATTAACGATGAAGTTTCTAAAAATGAGAAGTTAAAACACAAGCAACCAACTCCTCAACCACAAGATTTTGAAGAAATTGAGTATTAAAAACTTAAGTGTACAGGACAATTTTCTACTATTAAGGGTGACTTATCTTAGACACTAACGGATTCTACTGTATTGTTTCGAGGAGTGATTAAAGTAGAGCAACAACAAATCTTACCAGAAGAGATAAGTGTCATTGTTGTCGCAGTGCTGTTAGGGACCTTGGCAAGAGCACTGGTTTTAAAAGAGGATTATCGCCAGTATCCAAGTTACCCTAATGGCCTTTTAATTAACATTATTACAGGTTTTGTTGCTGCTGCATTAGGTGCTGTAGCTATACCAGCCTTAATGAGCAAGAACTATATTGCAGTTACATTTCTTACATTGGCACTACAACAATTTAGAGATGTACGAAAAATGGAAAAAGAAAGCTTAAGCGATCTAGAGTATACAGAGTACACCTACAGAGGAAATGCATATATAGATGGCATTGCTAAAACATTTGAATCCCGAAACTATATTGCCTTCATTACAGCTTTTTTTACTTCACTAACGATTACCATTTTACCATTTAATTTATGGGTGAATGTTATGGCAGGAATTATAGCCGGATTAACTGTATTTTATTTCCTTAAACGCTTCACTAAAGGGAAAAGCATTGGGGATATTGCACAAGTTAAGCCTGGAAAGATTGAGGTCAAGAACTCAAGTCTATTTGTTGATGGAATTTTTGTTAGTAACCTTTTAGGTACGGATAATGCCGAAAAGCTCTTTAAGGAGGAAGGATTAGCTGTTGTCATCTATCCAAAAGAAGATCATTTTCGAATCAATCTTGATAACTTTGGTCAGAGACAAGCAGCTCTTTTTGAAGCAACAAGAGCGCTAGGTAATAAACGTTATCATTTTTCAAGGAAAGATTATGAAAAAGGAAGAGTTGTTATAACTCTTGTGCCAATTAAGCAAGACATTGATGCATTAGTAGAAGTTGTAAAAAAATGTCCATTGCTAGAAAGTGCCAAAAAATCTCATAATGTGATGAAAACGAACTTGAAGGGAGAAGAGTAATGGGAAGAGAATCTACCTTGAAGCCTAATTATGAAATTCTAGCTTATATAACAAGAGTAAAAGAAAGACTGTTAGCAAGTAATTGTCTTTGTCTATTAGCAGAATCGGAGGAATCTGCCAAAGAGATGACAGTGGATATTGCCAAAGCAATGAAAGCTGATGTTGTCCAATTAACAAACGGAGATTATATGATCATACGGGTTTGAAGAATTCAATTATGTTATGCTCCGTTAAATTAGCTCCAAATAAATTCTTCTATTACCTTCCCCATCTTTCTATAGGTGCTATGGTTCATAAAAAAACTCACTTTTCGCATTGAAGTAAAAGAAAGTAATGCTTTTTAAGGTGAATCACACTCTTTAGTGTTGCATTCAATAGTCTCCCCATCTTCCTGTAAATTTGATATCCCCCCTTTAATAATTGACTTCCATTTTCCTAACGGTTAAAATTTTTACCCAAGGAAACTTTTTAGACCTAGTGAATAAGATAAGATTTATTAGGAATTTAAAAATGCCATTTTTAAGGCATCTTTTAAAGTTAGGGGGATATTTAATATGATTGACTTTTTTCTAGACCTTAATCCAATCGTTCAGGCTCTAATCGCCACATGTTTTACATGGGGGATGACGGCCCTTGGAGCAGCCCTAGTATTTACGACTAAAACACTAAACCAAAAACTGTTAGATGGGATGCTGGGTTTCGCTGGAGGAGTCATGATCGCTGCAAGTTTTTGGTCCCTTCTTTCCCCAGCCCTTGATATGGCTGAGGCTGATGGAATACCCGCCTGGATTCCAGCAGCCGTAGGATTTTTATTAGGAGGGATATTTCTATGGGGAGTTGATAAAATTCTTCCGCACCTCCATCCTACGTCATCTATCGAAGAAGCAGAGGGGATTCATCCGAATCAAAAAAGGCGAAGTACTTTATTAGTGCTTGCGATTACGTTACACAACATACCCGAGGGGCTTGCCGTGGGTGTTGCATTTGGAGCTATCGCAGCTGGGTTCCCGTCAGCTTCCTTGGCAGGAGCTATTGCTTTAGGAATCGGAATCGGTATTCAAAACTTTCCTGAAGGGGTTGCGGTTTCGATGCCTCTTCGCAGGGATGGAATGTCACGCAGGAAGAGTTTTATGTACGGACAGTTTTCAGGGATGGTTGAGCCTATTTCTGCCATTATAGGGGTAATGGCTGTTACATTAATCGAGCCTCTTTTACCCTATGCTCTAAGCTTTGCTGCTGGTGCGATGATTTTTGTAGTAGCTGAAGAGGTCATCCCAGGTTCCCAGGAAGAGGGAAATAAAGATTTAGCATCGATGACCTTAATGATTGGTTTTACAGTAATGATGATATTAGACGTCGCACTTGGATAAAAAACTAGGATGGTCTCAAAAAAGAAATGTTAGTCAGAAGTAACTCTGCTTTAATAAATCGTACTTTATTAATTGTCTAGAACATCTGGAATACTGCTTGAAGCTAGTCGAAAGCAAATGAACACAGGTAGTCAAAATAATGATGACTGCCTGTGTTTTAAAAATTGTATAAACTCTACCTCTTTTTTAGTTTGCTTATTTAACTTTATGATTTGAAATTAGCCGTTCAGATTAGAAATACATTACTGTTCACTATTATTTTTTCTTTGAATTTCCTGTAAATCCCGTATCCGTTGTTCATCCTCTTGAAAGAATTGGACCAAGTCGATAATACGATCTAACGTTTTCGGGCTAAGATGATGTTCAATCCCTTCCACTTCCTCATAAATATTATCCTCTTCAACGCCGATAATATGAAAGAGACTTTCCAATAATTCATGTCTGTAAAGAAGATGTTTTCCCGTTTTCTGCCCAAATGGGGTAAGTATAATTCCACGGTATTTCTCGTAAATTAGGTAACCTTCTTGATCTAACTTTTGAACCATTTTTGTTACTGAGGAGGGTTGAACACCCAGAATTTCTGCAATACTAGAAACACGAGCATATCCCTTCGTCTTAATAAGCAAATAAATTTGTTCAATATAATCTTCCATGCTAGGCGTAGGCATAAAATCCCTCCAAACCATCTGATTCTTTTTACATTATAACGAAACCAAACTAATTGTTCCTCCTTCTCCATCAGAGATCATAGTAGCTATTGGTTCCTTTGCTATTCTCGAACCTAAAGAAAGAGATGTAAGATCTTTAAGAGTAGAAATTACTTTCTAGATGGAAAAAATTAAAGACGTGCAACTACCTATCATTGGTTTGCACGTTTTTGATTTTTTCTCTTAAGCAGCTCATCCCCTCAGCTTCCATACAACACTGTAGTTCTTGGGATATATCCCCCTTCATGGAAGCAATAATTTCACATACCTTACGAAAGGCTTCTTCACATTCCTGTTCAAAAACATTCCATCCTGTTTTTAATAACGTTGTTAAATATGCTTTGTTCAATAAGAGACTTGCTATCACTCTAGAATGAAGCAAATATATTTGATAAATATGAACGGAAAAGATTACGCAAGGAATTTACCCAAATGAATGTATTTACTAGATTTATAAAAGGATTAATATAGGTTAATAGAAATGCATAGACTAAAACTATTAAATTGTTAGTTTTAGGAGAGGTATAAATGCATAAAAAACGTGTTCCAAAATCTATACGACTAATTATCAAATATACTTTGCCTATGATTGTTATTCTACATCTAATCGTTACTCTAATCACAAGTACTGGATTAAAGGAATATTTCGTTTCTCCTTTTATTTATTCCATTTCAAAGGCAGCACCTGAGGAGACGGCACTTTTTATCATGGCACAGGAGATGACACCTTTAAGGGTGAATTATTCTGACAAAGTAACGAAACAGTTTGACTGGATGGAGGTTACAAACGTAGATGTTGGAGATATTCGTAGTTTGTTTGGAAGAGAGATCCCAGGACTTGAACGTTATCACACTGAAATCGCTATAGCAGGTCAAGGAACTGATTTAAGTACTCTTCCGATAGAGTCCCCTCCACCAACAGAAGAACAATTGCAGAACCAAGAGGTTAACCAAAGCCAGCTAGAATTAACTGAAGAGGAAGATCCTCCTCCAAAAAAAGAAATAACCAAAAATTCGGTTTATATCTATCAATCACACAGCTGGGAAGCTTTTAAACCTTTAATTAAAAGTGATCTCCCTCAAGATGCATCTAGCACGAATGAAAAAGTCAATGTCATAGCAGTGGGTACCAAACTGAAGAAAGAATTAGAAAGTCGAGGAATAGGTGTTAAGCATAATAAAACAAACGTAACGAAAGGATTAAAGGAGAAAAATTGGGATTATACTCAATCATATGACTTTTCAAGAGGACTTGTCCAAAAAGCTCTTGCACAGAATGAAAACGTATCATATTTAATTGATATTCACCGAGATTCTCAGCCCAGAAGTATTACCACGACAACGATAAACGGAAAAGACTATGCACGACTCTTTTTCGTAGTCGGTAAAGCAAGTGGAAAATTTGGGCGAAATTTAGAAGTTGCTAAGGAGATTAATGCGGCACTTGAA